>WTKE01000037.1 GCA_011524525.1 Bacillus sp. (in: firmicutes)
AGACAGCTTTCAGGAGGAGACGAAATGAGCTGGAAAGAAAAAGTACATACATGGAATCAATTTGATAAGCTCCCAGAAGAGTTAAAGGGGCAACTACAAAAGCTATCCGATGTGGAATTAGAGGATGCTTTTTATAAAAATTTAGAGTTTGGTACAGGTGGGATGCGTGGTGAAATAGGTGTTGGTACAAATCGTATGAACATCTTCACGGTTAGGAAGGCATCCGCTGGCCTTGCAACATATATAGAAGCATTTGGTCAGGAAGCAAAGGATAGAGGTGTGGTCATTGCATATGATTCTCGCCATAAATCAAGTGAATTTGCAATGGAGGCAGCCAAAACATTAGCTACAAAGGGAATTCAAGCTTATGTTTTTGATGAGCTCCGACCAACTCCAGAGTTATCTTTTGCAGTTAGACACCTAAATGCTTTCTCTGGAATTGTCATTACAGCAAGCCATAATCCGCCTGAATACAATGGTTACAAGGTATATGGTCCAGACGGTGGGCAGCTTCCTTTAGAAGGAGCAGATAAGGTTATTGAAAAAGTAGATGCTATTTCAAACGAGTTAACAATAGAGGTTCGTGACGAACAGGAGTTAAAAGATCAAGGTTTAATTAAGATCATTGGTGCAGATGTCGATCAAGCATATTTAGAGCAGCTTGTAACGATATCTGAGAATCCTGCATTAGCTAAAGAAACGGATTTGCAGGTAGTTTTTACACCGTTGCATGGGACAGCTAATAAACCGGTACGTTCTGGACTAAAGGCGTTTGGATACGAAAATGTGACGGTTGTAAAGGAGCAGGAATTGCCTGATCCACAGTTCTCTACAGTGAAAAGTCCAAACCCAGAAGAACATGCTGCGTTTGAATTGGCAATAGAAGCTGGAAAAAAGGTAAACGCTGATTTATTGATTGCAACTGACCCTGATGCAGACCGTCTTGGAATTGCTGTTAAAAATGAAACAGGGGAGTATGAAATCCTTACAGGAAATCAAACAGGTGCATTACTACTCCATTACTTACTAGAAAATAAAATGGCAAAGGGAACATTAGCAGAAAATGCAGTTGTTTTGAAAACAATTGTTACATCTGAATTGGGTGCAACTATTGCTGCATCTTATGGGGTTCCAACGATTGATGTCCTAACAGGATTTAAGTTTATTGCAGAAAAGATTAACGAATATGATTCCACCAATGAACATAGTTTCTTATTTGGATATGAAGAGAGCTACGGTTATTTAATTGGAGATTTTGCTAGAGACAAGGATGCTATTCAAGCCTCTCTTTTAGCAACTGAAGTGAGTGCGTACTATAAAAAGCAAGGCAAGTCTCTATATGAGGCGTTGTTAATGATTTTTGATAAGTATGGATATTACCAAGAAGGCTTACGATCATTAACGTTAAAAGGGAAATCAGGTGCAGAAACAATTAATAAAACACTTGAATCTTTCCGCGCTGAGCCACTCGAGGAACTGATTGGTTTAAAAGTAACTAAAACGGAGGATTATCTAACAAGTACAAGATACGAGGGAGGATCGGAAGAACAAATTGATCTTCCTGCTTCAAACGTATTAAAGTACTTCTTTGAAGATGGATCATGGGTCTGCCTTCGACCATCAGGAACCGAACCAAAAATAAAGTTTTATTTTGGTGTCAAGGGATCAAGTTTAACTGAAGGCAAAGAAAAACTAAAATCAATTGAAGATGCATTTATGCAAGCGGTAGAAAATAAAATGAATGCACTATCTAAATAAATCATAAAAAACACGGTCATTTGGACCGTGTTTTTTTGGTGGAATTCTGTTAGTTACCCATGGTTATCATTGTATCAAGCAAGCCGTCATTTGCTTCAACATGATCGTTTGCATGGTCGATGTAACGTAGTAAAGAATATAAATGTTTCTCAATCACTTGGTAGTCTTTTTCAAAATTGTAGGCGTGAAGGAAATGCTCAATTTTTTTGGCTAAAAATTGGTCCTTTGTTCGCACCATTAGTATTAATAAGTTATCCCATTCAGAGCGATGCGTATAGTACAAAGCTCGATCATAATCAACTGGATTCATTTTCTCTCTCCTCCTCTTAAGGAGTTGAGTATAGTGTATGGTTTTCTGTTAAAAACAATCTCAGAAAAACTTGACACTGTTGATATATCAATGTTTTCATCTTTTTCCTGAATAGGTTTATGAAATTCAAGACACATTAAAGATGGAAATTTTAAATTATAGGAATGAATGAAATGAAAACATCGATTTTTCTCTTTTGCTTTTTAATGTATTGCCCAGCTGCTTTTGCAAATATTGTTAATTCAGATCAAATCTACACATACGAACAGATGCAGTTTGATATTCAAAAATTGAAGGAAACCTATGATGGAGAACTAGAAGTAAAAGTAATTGGTCAATCTTATTATGGAAATGATATTCCAGCAATTAAGATTGGAAAAGGAAAGAAAAACGTCGTACTTATTGGTGCTCATCATGGTCGAGAATGGCTAACAAGCTCTCTTCTCATGATGATGCTTGAAAATTATGTTAGAGCTTTAACAACTGGTGCAAAAATCGGATCATTTGATTCTAACATGCTAAATAATGTGTCCATCTGGTTTGTTCCAATGCTTAATCCGGATGGAGTCAAAATTCAGCAGCGGGACATCCCTCTATTCTTTGTGGATCAGCTGTTTTTAATGAATGAAGGAGAAATAAATTTTTCGCGATGGAAGGCAAATGGAATTGGGATTGATTTAAATCGACAATATCCAGCCGGTTGGAAAGAGTTAAAGGGACCCCGTACACCTACTTACCAATTTTATAAAGGAAAAAGACCATTTGAGGCATTGGAAACTCAAGCTTTAGCTACTTTTATTGATAAAATCCAACCCTCGATTGCTATAGCTTATCACTCAACTGGTCAGGAAATTTACTGGAAGTATAAAAATGGGAAGTATGAACAAAGAGATCATAGAATGGCTAAAGAAATTGCTCAATTAACCGGTTATAAATTGGGGAAGCCCCCTATGAAGGCAACCGGTGGAGGATTTACTGATTGGTTTATTACCAGGTACCATCGTCCAGCATTAACCATAGAAATATGTCCACCAATGGTCAATCGTGCCCCGCCATTGTCTAGCTTCCCAGAGGTATGGAAAAGGAATCAATATGTTGGGATGAAATTAGTGCATGAGGTCATGGTATTACATAAAAGTGAGGGACCAATGGAAAAATAAATACAACAAACAAGGAGGGAAAAGATTTGAAAAAGATACTAATTACAATAATTACTCTATTATGCGTTTTTGGTTCACTTTCTTCTACTTATGCTGAGCAGCCAGGACTAGACTATAAAAAGTTTGGGAAAATCGCAACAGCAATTGTAACTGAAGACTATCCTGGACAGCAGGTGGTGGAATATAAGTATGTGGGAAGAGAGAAAATCGCTGAAAATAAGGTTGTGGATTCTTTTCAGTTTGAAGTAATGGTCAATGGCCAGAAAAAGATGGTGACAGTCAAGATTACACATGACAATAGTGTAGGAAAAGAATTGACGATAGCATTAGAAGAGAAATAAGGAAAAGCAGAACTCTAAAAACAATAGGGTTCTGCTTTTTTCTATTTCTTGGTACATCATTCTCTCTCTCGTTTCATACATTGTGATAAGAGCAAAAAGGGGGAGAAAGCTAATGCGTGAACAAGAACAGAAGGATTTACAGTATGCCATTGAAGAGATAACGGAGATAGCGGTTGGCTTTGGACTCGATTTTTATCCAATGCGTTATGAAATTTGTCCATCTGAAATTATTTATACCTTTGGTGCATATGGCATGCCAACAAGATTTTCTCATTGGAGCTTCGGGAAACAGTTTCATAAAATGAAGCTTCACTATGATCTTGGGTTGTCTAAAATTTATGAACTTGTTATTAACTCTGACCCTTGTTATGCGTTTTTACTGGATTCTAATTCTCTTATACAAAACAAACTAATTGTTGCCCATGTTTTAGCTCACTGTGACTTTTTTAAGAATAATGTTCGATTCCAAAATACGAAAAGAGACATGGTCGAAAGTATGGCCGCGACAGCTGAGAGAATCCGAAAGTATGAAATACTATATGGGAAACATGAGGTTGAAACATTTCTTGATGCTGTCCTTGCTATTGAAGAACATATTGATCCTTCATTAATGAGACCAAAACTTGCGTGGAGCATGGAGGATGTCGAATACGAAGAGGAAATGGTTGCGGTAAGCCCTTATGATGATTTGTGGAATTTGGATGAAAAGGATAAAAAGAAACTAGAACCTGTAAGAAGAAAAAAGAAATTTCCTCCACAGCCTGAGAAAGATCTTTTGTTATTTATTGAAAGTTACAGCCGTGAATTATCAGACTGGCAACGTGATATTTTAACGATGATGCGCGAGGAAATGCTCTATTTTTGGCCACAGTTAGAAACAAAGATCATGAATGAAGGATGGGCATCGTTCTGGCATCAAAGAATTCTCCGTGAGATGGATTTAACAAGTGGCGAAGCATTGGAGTTTGCTAAACTAAATGCTGGTGTTGTTCAACCTTCCCGTACAGGAATAAACCCTTATTACCTCGGGTTAAAGGTTTTTGAGGATATTGAAGATCGATACAATAATCCGACCGAGGAAATGAAGCGTCGAGGAGTTCAACCTGGATCAGGTCGAGAGAAGATGTTTGAGGTACGTGAAATAGAATCGGATATTTCCTTTCTCCGCAACTATTTAACGAAAGATCTTGTTATGCGAGAAGATATGTATTTATTCCAAAAGCAAGGGAAGGATTATAAGATTGTTGATAAAGCATGGGAAAATGTTCGAGATCAGTTAGTAAGTATGAGGGTAAACGGTGGATTCCCATACTTAACGGTTACAGATGGCGACTATATGAAAAACGGTGAGCTTTATATCCAGCATGGATACGAAGGAATTGAACTCGATATTAAGTATTTGGAAAAAGTGATGCCGTATATTCATCAGTTATGGGGAAGAAGTATTCATATGGAAACCGTAATTGAAGGGAAAAATATGCTGTATACGTATGACGGTAAAAGTATACACAGAAAGTACTTATAGAGAGAAGCAACCCCATTCAAAAGATTGAATGGGGTTTTATTATGGAAACGAAAACCCCGGGCTAGGCCCGGGGTTCCAAAAAGCTTTCAGCGTG
>WTKE01000101.1 GCA_011524525.1 Bacillus sp. (in: firmicutes)
CTAAAAGTTTATTTGCGATTCCAGATTTATTTTTGCGATTCTAAAAATTTATTTGTGATTCCCTAAATTTATTTGCGATTCCAAACATTTACTTGCGAGTCGCCAGCTTATTTGCGATTCCTTTCCATATCAAAAGGCAGGTTGCCCTAAAGCAACCTGCCTTCTCTATTACTTCTCGTTTTTCTTTAATACGTCAACAGTAGTTGCTTTGCTTACATTTCCGGCAGCATCTGTTGCCGTTACGGTTAATACGTTCTTTTGTTTTTGCTTTGGTACTGTTACCGAGAATTTTCCATTGCTATCTGCGACGACTGTACCAAGTTCATCTCCACCCATCATCACTTTAACCGTTGCTCCTACTTCGGTCGTTCCAGTAACCACGGTGTCATTGTGAATGACTGAATTCACTTTTGGCGCATCAGGAGCTGTTACATCCAGAACCGTTACGACTGTGGCCTTACTTTCATTACCAGCAGCATCTGTTGCCGTTACCGAGACCTTTGTACCAGCTGTTAGCTTAGAAATTGCGATGCTAAAGCTTCCATTTTCTGATGATGCTGTTCCCGTCCCAATCACATTTCCATCAACTGACACTTCAACCATCGCTCCAGCTTCTGTCGTTCCTGTGACCTCAACCGATTGATCCGTAACCTCGTTCACAACAGGAGCGTCTGGTGCCACACGATCTGACACCTCTTGAACGATTCTACCTTCAACTACCGGTGAAACAGAGTTGTATTTTTCCAAGTATGAAGTGAAAACTTCAAAATCAACAAAGTACAGTTCCGTAATACGACCTGCATCTTTTGCTGTTTTAAACATCGTGTATCCATCTCCGCCATCTGCAGTGAAGGCATTTGTCGCTACACGGTACGTTTGATCCAACTGAAGCTCTTCATACCCATTAGCCGTCATCGCTTCCACATACCATACTCGCTCACCCACTGGCTTAGCAGCGTCATACTTGAATTTCAAACCGGCTACTTGCATGAACCCACCAGCACCTGGCGCACTCACACTGTGCTCTAACGCAGCTAAAATTTCTGCTCCGGTTAAATCAAGTGTAACGAGGTTATTTCCGAACGGCAATACCGTTAATACTTCCCCAAGAGTGATATCACCTGTATCAATGGAGGCACGAATTCCTCCACCATTTTGCATCGCGATATATGTTGGAATGTATTCATTCGCTTTTGCTACCATTCCATCTGTAATTAAGTTTCCTAGATTGGTTTCCTTGCTTCGTACGTCAGCACGCTCACCATTTAATACAACTGAAGTACTACCTACTACTTGCTGTTGAAGCTCAGTTAAAGGTACTTTGTACTCCTTAACCTTAGCCTTCGCAGCTGCATCTTCAGCATAGCCACTTAATGCCTTTAATTCACCAGCGTAATCGGCAATTACACCATTTTCGTCAAAAGTCACATCCAACACGCCAAGGTATTTTAAGTATTCATTAGCTTGAACAATTAAAGTTGGCTCATCTTTTTCAATAACAACTGGCTCAGTTAATGTCGTATGAGAATGTCCACCAACAATGACGTCAATTCCATCCACTTGACCAGCTAACTCCACATCTGGCTGATAGCCTAAATGTGAAAGCGCAATAATCTTATCTACGCCTTGTGCTTCAAGCATTTCTACAGTTTCGGTTGCCTTTTCAACAGCATCTTCAAACAAGACATTGTCACCAGGATTGGCTAGGAATGCGG
The DNA here is from genome assembly GCA_011524525.1 of Bacillus sp. (in: firmicutes). Lineage (GTDB taxonomy): Bacteria > Bacillota > Bacilli > Bacillales > Cytobacillaceae > Robertmurraya_A. The sequence goes on from WTKE01000101.1 coordinate 1,716, forward strand.
TATCTTCCGTTGTTAATCCAAAAATACCTACCTCTTCGCCATCGACTTGTTTAATAATCGCTGGGAAAATCTCGCCTTGTTCATTCGTTCCACCAATGGAATCATTGAACAATGGCCCTAGGTCCGGATCATTTGTTACATTCACGTTAGAAGATACGATTGGGAACTCCGCTTGTTTGATAAAGTTCGCTAATGTCGCAGAATCTTTATCAAATTCATGATTTCCAAGAGTCATGGCATCAAAGCCTAATTGATTCATAAAATACAAGTCAGCTAGACCTAGATATTGTCTAAAATACAAGGTTCCTGAGAACACATCCCCTGCATTCAGCAATAAACTATTTTCCTTTTGAGCACGCAGCTCATTCACCGCCGTAATGAGTCGAGGGAATTGCTCCACATACGCATGAGTGTCGTTCGTGTGAAGAAGTGACAGTGTGAACGGTCCTTCTTCCACTGCTAAATCTAATTGTGCCACTAATGCGTCATGATCACTCGCACGTCCATGTTCTTCCATATATGGAGAGTTAAAGTTTACGATATCAAGCTCTGCCGCTGCAGCTAAATTATTTGAGACTAAAATATGATCTAAAACCTGTGCATTTCCTTGATAGTTGTAAGTGTATCTTTCGGATGCAGGTAAAGTTTCAACTAAATTAGTTAAATCATCACCTTTTAAAGCAGCAAGTGGTGTTGAGAATTCAAAATCGTTCAAGTCTCCTAAAACAACTACATTCGCATCCTCATTCTTCTCTTTGATGTCAGAGACAAAATTATTTACGATAGTTGCGATTTCTACACGTTGAGCTTCACTCTCAAGGTATGGTGGTTGATTTTTCCCGAATAGCGGTTCGTCTCCACCTTTGGAGTTGAAGTGATTGTTGATGACAATAACCTCTTCGCCTTGGAACGTGAACTCTGCAGCTAGTGGCTTACGGCTACTATTGAATGCAGAATTTGTTGGATCAATACGACCTGGGTTCAATGTTAGGGAGCCGTCTTCGTATCCAACCGCTGTAGTTGCATCTCCCTTCGGTGCCTCGTTTAGAGTCACACGGTCAGGGTTATATAGATAGCCTACACGGATGTTTCCACCAGGAACTCCACCGTCTTCCCCATCAACAGGAGCGATTTCTGTCCATGCATAAGTAGGTCCACCAAAGCTGGCAATCGCGTCACTTAATGCTTTGTAATTCGCATCAGCTTTTACTACACCGTTATTCGTTTCACCGCTTTCGTCAAGCACCTCAACTAAGCCGATAATATCTGGTGAACCCAAGTTGTCCACCATTGATTTTGCTAGCTTATCACGCTTCACAGTGTCTGAAGCGACGAAGTTCTCGATGTTATAAGCAGCAACTGTTAATTTATCTTCCTCTTCTTTAATCGTAGTTACTTCATTTACTCTTTCACTTTCTACTAGTTCTGGAAGATCAGCTGCTTTTGTAAGAATCTTAAAGTTACTAAATGTATAGCTAACCACTCCCGTAACGGTTCCGTCAAATGAGTCACCCGCTTTTGTCACATAACTGCGATCATCAAGCTGAAGAAGCATTTTTTCAGGATTTTGATTTTCCTTTGTTAAAAGAGGAATGCCTTCCTTGGTATACTCTTTTCCTTCCACTTGACCCGTAATAATAGGAACCTCTCCATATTTTTGCGGACCGGTTACCATTGGGTTTTCGATAGAAACAAGCATTCCTTCAAGGCTTTCATAAAAATCAATGCCATCTTCAGCTGGATCAAATGTTCCAAACTGATCGTTATCAATGATAGATGATGGTGGAATGGCGTCCTTACCAATGACAATCGGAGCAGGAAGTTCATTACCACTAGAAACTTTCGTAATCTTTCCTGATTGAGCGTTAATTTCTGTCATCGCTAAATCTGTTTGCAGCTTTTCTGAATATCCATCCAGAACCCATTCTTTTACAAGTCCAGAAACCGTTACACTATCGCCTACAGCAACACCATGTGATGGCTTGTAAACTAGTAATCCTTCTGCTGTATTGGCATTGTCATCTGGATTTGGATCTTGAATATAGAAATTGGCCGTATCAACCACATAGGTTACTACGCCAGGTACATCTACTACATTTTTATCTTTATATGGTGAAGTATGAGATTGACCTTGAATGTCGTGAATTTTCAAGCCTGTTTCGCCTGTTACAGGGTCTTCTTCATCTGGAGGTGGGGTGGTGCCGTCGAATGACATAGCGGTAGGTGTTCTCAAACCAGGTACTGAGAAATAGGCAGCTAGTGAACCTGTAACCACTACCTTTTTACCTATATTTGTTGGGTTTGTCAGAAGTCCGAATACAGGTCTAAAACTACCACTTGGAATCTGAATAGGGAGAATTTTAGTAGCATCTTTTTCATCTGGGCTGTCAGCAATAGCAATATTGGTATCTGCATCAAATGGTGCTTCAAAATCATATGTAGCCTTTCCACCGCTGCCACTTGTTGTATAACCTACAATATATCCAGCAACTGTTGCCGTCCCCGTATTATTAGCGATCGCTTCTGCAACCGTAATCGGTTCAGCCGCTTGTGCCCGATATGGGAGAACCATGCTAATTAACATGACAATCATTGTTGTTACTGCAAAAAGCTGTTTCCTAAACCTCTTCAAGTGTGTTCCTCCTCTAAATCTCTTTTATAGTTAACCTCAAATAAGTACTCCCAACTAACCAAACCAACCAATTTTCTATTCCTCCTCTCCATTTGGAAGAAAGTACTTGAGGTATTACTATCAACTTACCATTTCCACTTCTCTTTTCGTTCTCTTTAACGAAATTTTAACCCTATCTATACAAGGAGCTAACAATATTTACATTAGGAAACACTACATTTTCAAATTTACACTACTATTATACTATTAATCGGTTGTTCTATAATCAGAACAAATACCTATGTCCAACCTCCTGCCATGTAAGATATTTACTAATAAAATGACCTTTGACACATATCTTTGCTCACACAAAAAAATGCGACGCTTTAACACGTCGCATTAACTTAAATTCTACCTAGAGGAAATCCTAAGATTAATCTTTAATTTGCTCATCTGTTTCAGCCTAAAATAATCCTAAAGCTAGCCTCCATGCGAAAAATACAAGGGCAAAGGCTACGCCCCAGTAAATAGCCTTCTTGGATATGGTTTTTTCGTTACCTGTTGAAACTTTTAGCTCTACTGCTGATAAAGCTCCACCTAAAAGTAGAAAGATGACAAAGCCTATTAACGTGTACTTCTCTTCTGAAACATCTATTCTCCAATTTTCTTGTACATTATAGGCATATATAATAAATGCAGCTACAACGAAAAGTTGATATAGATTTGTAATTTTTGAGAATTTTTTCTTATCCATAAAATATTACCTTTCTAAAAGGTCCTTTAAACAAAAAAACTATTGCATATAGACCCCAATATAAATTTTATTTTATAG
>WTKE01000073.1 GCA_011524525.1 Bacillus sp. (in: firmicutes)
TTTATAACTACAATAGGTTGAAGATGGAGGGATTAGCTTGTTTAAATCATCTAAAAAATTTGGTGTCCTAATGCTTCTAGCAATAATGGTAATTGGTGCCATCCTTAGTGGGTGCTCAGGTAGTGATAAGGCTAGCAGTGACGGCAAGGTTGAACTTACTTTTATGTTTAGAGGAAATCCTCAAGAACTAGAAGCTTATAAAGCTACGGTAAAGAGATATGAAGAAGCCAACAAAGATGTAAAAGTTACAATGGTTCAAACAGCTCCTGATCAATATGATACGAAGCTAAAATCAGCAATCGCAGGACGTAAGATTCCAGATGTTTTCTTCTATAACCCAGCTCAAGTAAAAGCGTATGTGAACTCTGGAGTATTATTAGATATTACGGAACAAGTTGAAGGGTCAACTGATGTGAAAATTGATGACATTTGGGAAGCCGGGATTAATAAGTACCGTTTTGATGGTGAAACACTTGGCCAAGGTGCAATCTATGGCTTACCGAAAGACTTAGGACCTTTTGCTTTAGGTTACAACAAAACAATGTTTGAAGAAGCAGGAATTCCACTTCCTGATAAAGACAAGCCATATACTTGGGATGAATTCATCGAAGTAGCTAAGCAGTTAACAAAAGATAATGATGGCGACGGCAAAATGGATCAATATGGTACTGGATTCAATGTAAACTGGGCGTTACAACCGTTTGTTTGGAGCAACGGTGCAGATTGGATTAATGAAGATGGAACAAAAGTTACTATTGATGAACCTAAATTTATCGAAGCATTACAATTCTTTGTAGACCAACAAAACAAGCATCAAATTACTCCATCTATTGGAGATGCACAAACGCTTGACACATACCAAAGATGGTTAAAGGGTCAATTAGCATTCTTCCCGGTTGGACCATGGGATATGGCTGCATTTAAAGAGCAATTAAAGTTTGAATATGACTTACTTCCTTGGCCTGCAGGTTCTACTGGTGAAGCTTCTGCCTGGGTTGGATCTTTAGGAATTGGTGTTGGTGCAACAACGAAGCATGCAAAAGAAGCTGCTGAACTAGCCATGTACTTATCTGCTGACCAAGAAGGGCAGCAAGCATTAGTTGATGCACAAGTACAATTGCCAAACAGTGTTGAAGTAGCTGATGCATGGGCTGCTGACACATCAATCAAACCTGACAATAAGCAAGAGTTCTTAGATATCATCAATGACTATGGTCGTGGATTCCCTGCTGAAAAAACATACACAGCTGAATGGTATGATGAGTTTTTCAAAAACATCCAACCCGTGTTAGATGGTAAGACATCAGTTGAAGACTACGTAAAAGAAGCACAACCAAAAATGCAAAAACTACTAGATGCAGCAATCGAACAAGAAAAACAAGCAAGTAAGTAATAACGATTCATTGAAGGATTCACAAGATGTAAATGGTGCTAGATTCATAGAATCATAAGCTAGCACCATTTACATCTTTAATAAAACGTTACTTGTACCAAAAGAAAGCTGTGTATTCATGCTTTTGTTGAAAGGGTGAGGAAAGATGAAAGCGACATCCAAGCTGTATCGCACAGAACAAAGATATGCCTATTTGTTTATTGCAGCACCAGTCTTAGGATTCCTCATTTTTGCAATGGTTCCTCTTATTTATTCAATGTACGGAGCCTTTACGAATTGGAATGGTCTAGGACAAATGGAGTTTATCGGCTTTGAAAACTTCATAAATTTATTTAAAGACGAGTATTTTTACAAGTCGATGTATAACACCTTCTTTATGATGCTAGGTATTCCGATTGGGATCGTATTAGCTCTTTTGCTGGCTCTAGCTCTAAATAGAGGAATCTTTGGAACAAATACCTTCCGTGTACTTTATTATATTCCGGTCATTTCCTCCATTGCTGCGGTTTCTATTCTTTGGCAATGGGCATATAACGGAGATTATGGTTTAGTTAACCAATTTTTAGATCTTATTGGGATTGAGGGTCCTAACTGGTTGCAAAATACAGCTACCGTGAAACCAGCGTTAATTATTATGGCTGTCTGGAAAGGATTAGGATATACGATGTTGCTTTATTTAGCAGCGCTTCAAAGTGTACCTAAAACGTTCTATGAAGCTGCGAAATTGGATGGAGCAAACGCTTTTCAAGCCTTTTGGCATATCACGCTTCCAATGGTAAAGCCAGTAACATTCTTTATTATCGTTACAAATATTATTGGTGGAGCGCAAATCTTCACTGAGATTAACGTAATGACACCTACTGGTGGTCCTGAGTATAGTTCTGCATCAGTTGTTTTCTACATTTGGCAAAAAGCATTTGGTAACTTCCAATTAGGTTATGCATCTGCAATGGCCTTGGTATTAGGACTCTTCATCTTTATTATTACCCTAATCCAATTTAAGATGAACGAAAAATCTTCCTTCGACTTGGATTAATACTAGGATAATAAAAAGACTAATAGAAAGGGGCTTTTAACAATGGAAGTTGCAGTTGTAAAAAAAGAAGTGCAAGCTGAACCAATGTCTGAAAAGAAGAAAGATAGAATTACGAATATATTTGTTTTTGTCTTCCTGAGTTTTGGAGCGATTTTCATGGTAGCTCCACTCTTGTGGATGTTCTCTACGTCACTAAAATCGAAGGAAGACGTGTTTGCTTTACCACCTGTATGGATACCGAAAGATATCTCTTTTTCTAAATATCTTGAAATTTGGGATATGGGGCCACTCTTATCGGGGATTGGTAACAGTTTAATTGTGGCATTATCAGTAACGATTATTGGTACCTTTACTTCAAGTTTAGCTGCCTTTGCCTTTGCGAAGCTAAAGTTCAATGGGAAAAATAAAATCTTCATTATGCTTTTTGCATCGGTTATGATTCCTTATCCTGTGCTCATGATTCCACAGTTTATTATGTTTTCAAGCATCGGTTGGGTAGATAGCTTATTGCCTTTAATCGTACCTGGTCTTTTTGGAAATTTATTTATGATTTTCTTCTTACGACAATACTTGAATAGTGTTCCTAATTCTATTATTGAAGCAGCGAAAATTGATGGATGCTCGTATTTCCAAATCTTTTATAAGATTATCTTTCCATTAATTAAGCCAGCGGTTGCTGCTCAGTTAATTTTATGGTTTATGGGAATCTGGAATGACTATTTAGGTCCAATTCTTTACTTAAACTCACCAGAAAAACAAACATTACAGCTTGTTATTGCAAACTTTAACGCATCGTATGCAATCCAAAGTGATTATCCGCTTATCATGGCGGCATCTGTGGTTGCCTTATTACCGATGTTAATCGTTTTTATCATCTTCCAGAAACAGATTATCGAATCAATTGCTATTTCTGGCGTAAAAGGTTGATACACTGATTCGAAATTGCAAATCAAAATACCGGGAATATTTTGATTGAAAAATTGAATACAAAAAATAGAAAGGCACTTATCGAGGGTTACAACAGATAAGTGCTTTTATTTTCATATTTTATTTGTGAAGTAGAAGATCCGAATGATGAAGGAACGGCCCTCTGGGGAAAAAACATATAAAGGGAGAATAGAAGGATATGAAGTTTCCTAAAGAACCTATTAAGTATAAATTATATGACGAATCAATTATTCACGATGAAAGTAAGTGGAACATCAACAATGCTCACGACCCGGCTAGTTTCAAGGATGGTGATACGTACTATTTGTTTTCGACTGATGCGAAGTATGGTGGCCCTCCAACTGGTGGGATTCAAATACGGAAATCAAAGGATTTAATAGAATGGGAGTTTGTCGGTCATGCGTTCGATGAGATTCCTAGTGAAGCGTACGATTGGACGGGGGCAAAGGGTCTCTGGGCGCCGGAAGTAGCCAAGTTCGGTAACACTTACTATCTTTACTATGCAGCTTCACAATTCGGGAAAACTCAGTCGTTTATTGGAGTTGCGACAAGTCAAAGTATTGAAGGGCCATGGCAGGATCAGGGAGAAGTAGTGAAATCGCTACAGGATGTACCTGGGCCCAATGCAATCGATCCGAATATTACTTTTGACCGTGACGGAAATCCATGGTTAGTCTATGGAAGCTTCTTTGGTGGATTATATGTTTTCCCTATTGATCCGGCAACAGGAAAAAAACGTGCAGGAAGTGAAGAAACCCTAGTTGCTAAAAGGCATACCAGTGTAGAGGCTGCGATTGAAGGACCTTATATTGTGTATCATCCTAAGTTTGATGAATATTACTTATTCGTTTCCTATGATTCTTTATTTAAGAATTATCATATTCGCGTGGGAAGGTCACATTCGATTGAGGGTCCCTATGTTGACTATGATGGGAATGAAATGACCAATTTAGAACTTCCGCCAAACGAAGTAGGAATGAAGGTATTAGGGGGTTATAAATTTGGGGATAAGGAAGGCTGGATTGCACCGGGGCATAATTCGGTCTTACAAGATGGTGAGAAATATTATATCGTTCATCACGCAAGAGGAGAAAAGGATCCGCATTGGCATTACTTACATGTGAGAAAGATCGTATGGACAGAGGATGGCTGGCCACTCGTTTCACCTGAAAGATATGCGGGGGAAGAGGAACAGCCTGTTGAGCCAGAGCTTATGGGTGGAAATTGGGAATATGTATGGATGGATAAAAATGAACACGAACTAATTGCTTCACGTTCGACCACTCTTCCAGCTACTGGTGAAGGGGTATGGGAATATAAAAAAGAAAATATTTTTGAAATTCGTTTGGAAGAAAGTCTTTGTGAGGTTATCGTCTTACCAGCTTGGGATTGGGAGAATGGGAATTCAACACTGGTCTTTACCGGTAAAGACCAACAGGGAAATGTCATCATTGGAAAAAAGGTAGAGAAATAGTTTTACAATTTTAATTTAGGAGTGGGTTTAATGGAGTTACATGCTTTTAAGTTAAATCGAGTAAAAGTTACTGGTGGACCACTTAAAGCGGCGATGGAATTAAATAAAGAGTACTTACTTCAACTAGAACCTGACCGGCTACTCTCCCGTTTTAGAGAATATGCGGGGTTAGAGCCAAAGGCTGAAAACTACGAAGGCTGGGAAGCGCAAGGGATATCAGGGCATACTCTTGGACATTATTTGTCTGGTTGTGCCATGATGTTTGCCTCTACAGAGGATGAAAGATTTTTAGATCGAGTGAATTATATAGTTGATGAGTTAAAAGAATGTCAAATTGCGAATGGTAATGGGTATGTTGGAGGTGTGCCGCGTGGAAAAGAGCTGTTTGAGGAAGTGAAATCAGGAGATATTCGCTCCCAAGGGTTTGATTTAAACGGTGGCTGGGTTCCTTTATATTCCATTCATAAAGTATTTGCAGGATTAAAAGATGCCTTTCACTTAGCGAATAATCAAAAGGCGCTACAAGTAGAAGAGAAGCTAGGCTTGTGGTTAGTAGACGTATTTTCCGATTTAACACATGACCAAATACAAGCCGTGTTACATTGTGAATTCGGTGGGATGTCAGAGGTGTTGGCTGATTTAGCTGCTGATACAGGTGATGATCGTTTTTGGAGCTTGTCTGAGCAATTTCATCATGAAGAAATACTTAATCCTCTCGCAAGGGGCTTAGACCAGTTAGCAGGGAGGCATGCAAATACACAAATTCCAAAAATAGTAGGAGCTGCGAGGCAGTACGAGATCTCGCAAAACGAATCGTACCGAAAAATTGCGGAGTTTTTCTGGGAGCAGGTCACCAACCACCATTCCTATGTGATCGGCGGAAATAGTATGAACGAACATTTTGGAGAACCAGGCAAGTTAAATGATCGACTGGGTGCATTTACATGTGAAACTTGTAATTCTTACAATATGCTTAAACTTACGAAACACCTTTTTCGATGGAATCCATTGGCCATTCAAGGGGATTTCTATGAGCGGGTTTTATACAATCATATATTAGCTTCGCAGCATCCAACAGAAGGGACTGTTACGTATTTTGTTTCTCTCGATATGGGTGGTCACAAAGTATATAATTCGAAATTCAATGATTTCACCTGTTGTGTGGGATCAGGAATGGAGAACCACTCGAGTTACGGAAACAATATTTATTTTTATGGAGAAAATTCATTGTACATTAATCAGTATATTCCATCAAAGCTTGATTGGACGGAGATGGGGGTTACTATTGAGCAAATTACTGAATATCCCAAAAACGGTAGAGTAACTGTAACAATCAATTGTGATGAGTCGAAGGAATTTGCTCTTTCCGTACGGTATCCATATTGGGTAGAACAAGGAATGTGTGTCTATGTGAACGGTGAAATGTATCTTCATAACAAGAAGCCATCAAGTTTCATTACCATTGAACGAACTTGGCAACATGGAGACACCATTGAATTGGTTATGCCCATGACCTTACGAGTAGAAAAAATGAACGATAACCCAAATCGAATTGCCTTTATGAGTGGTCCGCTAGTCTTGGCGGGAGATCTTGGCCCAATCAATGAGGATGAACAATCGAATGATTTGCTGTTTACACCTGTGCTTGTGACCGATAATCCTACAATTACAAAGTATATAAAGCCAGTCGTTGAAAAGAGTCATCAGTATGAGATGGAGGAAATTGGTTATCCACGAAATGTAGAACTGTATCCATTCCATTTAATGCATGACCGTAGTACAACGGTCTATTGGGATGTGTTTTCGGTGAAAGAGTGGCAACAGACGGAACTTGCATATAAAGCCTCTCTTGAAAAGGAACGGGAGCTCCAGCAAAAAACCGTTGATTTTTTTCAACCTGGTGAGATGCAGCCAGAACGAGATCATGAGTTTCAGGGAGAGCATGTTGGATTAGGTGTGGAGTCAAATCGTAAGTACAGAGATACATGGCCTAGTGGGTATTTTTCGTTCTCGTTAATGGTAGATTCCGAATCATTGCAATCGCTAGTGGTTATGTATACTAAAGAGATTGAAACTAAGAAATCCTTTGATTTAAGTATAGATGGGTATCTTTTGAAAGATGGAATAATCGAAATAGAAGAAATGAACAAGTTTGTACTTGTACGGTATGAAATTCCTCGTTCGGTAACAGAGAACAAGGCACATGTACGGATCCAATTTAAGGCACATGAAGGCTGCAAAGTACCGAAAGTATTTGCTGTCCGTATGATAAAGAACTGATTTTTAAACAATTTTGTCGAAGAAACTTAAATATTTTTTTATAAATACCATTGAAAAAATATGGATAGGTGGTACAATCAAGTTAAAGGTTATGCGTACAAGTTAGAGATGAATTGAATAAAAACAGTCAACTTGTAAGGTTGATTGTAAAGGATTACATATGAAATCCAACTAATCTTGTACGCATAACATTATATTCTAAGCAGGAGAAGTTACACATTTACATCCGATGATGATTGAAAAATCAAACCTTCGGATCATCTTTTTAACCTTATTGTAAACGCATTCTTTCTAAGGCAGGGTGATGAAATGGTTAAGTATTCAATTGGTGTTGATTATGGGACACAGTCGGGAAGAGCGGTACTTGTCGAGATTGGAACAGGCAAGGAAGTAGCAACGGCTGTCAAACCTTATACGCATGGTGTGATGGATGAGTTTTTGCCAGATGGAACAACGAAGTTAGAGCATGACTGGGCACTTCAGCATCCAACAGATTATTTAGAAGTTTTACAGATTACGATTCCAGAAGTGTTAAAGAAGGCTCAAGTTTCTCCAGAAGATGTAGTTGGCTTGGGGATTGACTTTACAGCTTGTACGGTGTTACCAATCGATGAATTCGGAACTCCGTTATGCTTAAAGCCAGAATATCGAGCCAATCCACATAGTTATGTCAAGCTATGGAAACATCATGCAGCACAGGATGAAGCGAATCGTTTAAATGAAATGGCTGAACAGCGTGGAGAAGCATTCTTAAAGCGTTATGGTGGAAAGATTTCCTCCGAGTGGATGATTCCAAAGGTATGGCAGATCCTAAATGAAGCACCAGATATATATGAAGCAGCGGATCAAATTTTAGAAGCAACAGACTGGGTCATTTATCAATTAACAGGCGAAATTAACCGAAATAGTTGTACGGCCGGATATAAAGCGATCTGGCATAAGCAAGAAGGGTATCCATCGAAGGATTTCTTTAAGGCACTAGATCCTAGATTAGAAAATGTAGTGGAAGAAAAGCTATCGACTAAAATTCTTCCAATTGGAGCTAAGGCAGGAGAAATTACGGAAGCTGCAGCAAAGCTTACGGGGCTGAAACCAGGCACAGCCGTAGCAGTTGCCAACGTGGATGCACACGTAGCAGTACCAGCAGTAGGAATCACAGAAGCTGGCAAACTATTAATGATTATGGGAACGTCAACTTGTCATATTTTACTAGGGGAAGAAGAAAAAATTGTTCCAGGTATGTGTGGTGTAGTTGAGGATGGTGTTCTTCCTGGTTTTATGGGCTATGAAGCTGGCCAATCTTGTGTGGGTGACCATTTCGAGTGGTTTACAGAAAACTGTGTACCTGAAAGCTATCATGATGAGGCAAATGCAAAAGGAGTCAACATTCACCAGTTGCTCACTGAAAAAGCAAGTAAGCTAAATGTGGGGCAAAGTGGACTTCTAGCGCTGGATTGGTGGAATGGAAATCGTTCAACTCTGGTTGATGCTGACTTAACAGGTGTTCTGTTAGGAGCAACCCTTCTTACAAAGCCTGAGGAAATCTACCGTGCATTAATTGAAGCAACAGCATATGGTACGAGAATGATCGTTGAGACATTTAGAGAAAATGGTGTACCAGTGAATGAAGTATATGCAGCTGGTGGTATTGCAGAGAAAAATTCACTAATGATGCAAATCTACTCTGATGTGTTAAATATGGATATAAAAATTTCTGCTTCCTCTCAAACGCCTGCACTTGGTTCGGCCATGTTTGGAGCAGTAGCAGCTGGAAAAGAACGTGGCGGTTATGACACCATCACAGATGCAGCGAAGGAAATGGGAAGTGTGAAGGATGAGTTTTACCAACCGAAGCTTGAGAATGCAGCTGTTTATAATGTGTTATACAGTGAGTATGCTCGCCTTTATGACTACTTCGGCCGTGGGGAAAACAATGTTATGAAAACGTTAAAAAAGCTTAAGAATGCTAGTTCCTCAGAAAAGAAGGAGGAAACCGTATGCTAGACCAACTGAAGCAAGAGGTGTTACAGGCCAATTTAGACCTACCGAAGCATGGCTTGGTAACTTTCACTTGGGGCAATGTGAGCGGAATTGATCGGGATGAAAGTCTAGTGGTCATTAAGCCGAGTGGTATACCATACGAGGAGCTAAAAGCAGAAGATCTCGTAGTGGTTGATCTAGAAGGAAATATGGTAGAAGGCAATTTACGACCTTCTTCCGATACGCCTACTCATCTTGCACTGTATCGAGCCTTTCCTTCTATAGGGGGAATTGTTCATACTCACTCACCTTGGGCAACAAGCTGGGCTCAAGCAGGACGTTCCATCCCGGCGTTAGGAACGACACATGCTGATTATTTTTACGGCGAAATTCCATGTACAAGAGAAATGACAAAAGAGGAAATTGATCGTGCCTATGAGCTGGAAACAGGAAATGTTATTATCGAGACCTTTGCAGTAGGAGGAGTCGATCCAGTCGCCATTCCAGGGGTATTAGTGGCAAATCATGCACCGTTTAGCTGGGGAAAGGATGCCCATCAGGCGGTACATAATGCAGTGGTCCTTGAGGAAGTAGCAAAAATGGCATTGCAAGCGTATCAGTTAAACCCAGGTGTTCGTCCAATTGCTCAAGCAATACTTGATAAACACTATTTACGAAAGCATGGGGCAAAGGCGTATTACGGGCAAAAATAATATCACTTGTACGTATAACTTATTTATTTCTATCATTCTACTATTTAGGGGGATTTACCTTGTTAACGACAAAAGCATATGAATTTTGGTTTATTACAGGAAGTCAATTATTGTACGGAGAAGAAGTTTTAAAAGCTGTAGAAAGCAACTCACGTGCAATAGTAGAAGGTTTGGATGCAAATGTTCCTCATAAACTAGTATTTAAATCTGTAGTAAAGGATGCAGATGCTATTCGTAAAGTGATGCTTGAAGCGAATGCGGACGATAATTGTGCAGGGATTATTACATGGATGCATACATTCTCACCTTCAAAAATGTGGATTGCAGGATTATCAGCACTTCAAAAGCCTTACCTACATCTTGCTACACAATTTAACCGTGATATTCCGTGGAATTCGATCGATATGGATTTCATGAATTTAAACCAGTCGGCACATGGTGACCGTGAGCATGGATTCATTGCTAGTCGATTAAATGTAAAGCGTAAAGTGGTTGTAGGTCACTGGGAAAACCAAGAGGTAAGAGAGCGTGTGGGAAGCTGGATGAGAACAGCTGTTGCTTATTCAGAAAGTCAAATCTTGAAGGTTGCCCGTTTCGGTGACAATATGCGTCAAGTAGCTGTTACTGAAGGTGACAAGGTTGAGGCGCAAATTAAATTTGGTTGGACAGTGAATGGATATGGTGTAGGTGACCTTGTTCAACGAATGAATGATGTCTCTGAACAAGAACTTGACCAGTTAATGGCGGAGTATGAAGAAAAATATACAATCGTTCCAGAAGGATTAACGGATGGGCCGGTTAGAGAATCTATACGTTACCAAGCGAGAATTGAACTTGGGATGAAGGCATTCCTAGAAGAGGGTGGCTACAGTGCTTTCACGACTACTTTTGAGGACCTTCACGGGATGCGTCAGCTACCAGGTTTAGCTGTACAAAGATTAATGGAACAAGGGTACGGCTTTGCTGGTGAAGGGGATTGGAAAACGGCTGCATTAGTACGCTTAATGAAGATTATTGCTGGAAATGAAGAAACGTCATTCATGGAAGATTACACCTACCACTTTGAGCCAGGAAATGAAATGGTCCTTGGTGCACATATGCTAGAAGTTTGCCCGACCATTTCTGCAACACGTCCAAAAATCGAAGTTCATCCACTAGGTATTGGTGGGAAAGAAGACCCTGCAAGAATCGTATTTGATGGAATGGGTGGATCTGCACTAAATGCTTCTATCATCGACTTAGGACATCGTTTCCGTCTTTTAGTCAATGAAGTAGATGCGGTTCAACTAGAAGAAGAAATGCCTAGCCTTCCAGTGGCACGAGTACTTTGGAAAACTCAACCATCTTTAAGTCAAGCGGTTGAGAACTGGATTCAAGCAGGGGGAGCACACCATACTTGCTACTCTTACAAAGTAACTACAGAACAATTAAGAGACTTTGCTGAATTAACAGGAATTGAAATGGTTGTTATTAATAATGATACAAAAACCAATGACTTTAACAATGAATTACGCTGGAACGAGGTTATTTTTCGATAAAATTTAATAAATCTAGGTGGGGCTATTAGAAATAATAGCCCCCAATTGTAAGAAAGAGGAGGAACACCGTTGAACAAAACAGTTGATAAACAAACAGTGGAGCATGTAGCCGTCAATGCGATTCGTACACTAGCCATTGACGCAATCGAAAAAGCGAAATCAGGACACCCGGGAATGCCAATGGGAATGGCTCCTGCAGGTCATGTGTTATGGTCAAAGATTATGAATCACAACCCAGCAAACCCTACATGGTTTAACCGTGATCGATTTGTCCTTTCGGCAGGGCACGGCTCGATGCTGTTATATAGTCTTTTACACTTAAGTGGATATGATGTTTCCTTGGACGATCTGAAGCAATTTAGACAGTGGGGAAGCAAGACACCTGGTCACCCTGAATTCGGTCACACACCAGGAATAGATGCAACAACAGGTCCATTAGGTCAAGGGATTGCGATGGGTGTAGGAATGGCAATGGCGGAAGCTCACTTATCTTCTGTTTATAACCGGCAAGGGTTCTCGCTTGTTAACCACTATACATATGCCATTTGTGGCGACGGTGATTTAATGGAAGGTGTTTCAGCCGAAGCAGCTTCTCTTGCTGGACATTTAAAGCTAGGTAAATTAGTTGTTATTTATGATTCAAATAACATTACATTAGATGGAGAGGCACATCTATCATTCTCCGAAGATGTTCAAAAGAGATACGAAGCGTATGGCTGGCAGGTCCTTCGAGTAGAAGAGGAAAATAACTTAGAGGCGATTGAATTAGCCTTATTAGAAGCTAAAAAGGATACAACTAAACCAACCTTGATTGAAGTAAAGACTACATTGGGATATGGTAGTCCGAATAAAGGTGGGAAATCTGGACACCAAGGTACGCATGGATCTCCACTTGGAGTAGAAGAGGTCAAATTAACGAAGGAATTTTTAGGCTGGCCACAGGAAGATTTTTTTGTTCCTGAAGAGGTAAGAGAATATTGGCTTGAGGTAAAAAATCGTGGAATCGTAGCCAATCAAGAATGGGATACCTTGTTAAGCCAATATAAGGAAACTTATCCAGAACTAGCTCAGCAACTGGAGCAAGATTTAAAAGGTGAGCTTCCAGAAGGTTGGGATCAAAACGTCCCTGTATATGAAAAAGGTACATCTGTATCAACACGAATTGCCTCTGGTCAGGTGTTAAATGCTTTAGCACAAAGAATACCAAATGTATTTGGTGGATCAGCTGACTTAGAGTCATCGACAATGACGCACCTTAAGGATTTGGGGAGATTTTCAAGCGAAAGTTATGAAGGTCGTAATGTGTATTTTGGCGTTAGAGAATTTGCAATGGGAGCGGCTGTGAATGGAATGGCGCTGCATGGAGGAGTAAGACCTTTTGGTTCTACCTTCTTTGTTTTCTCTGACTACTTAAAACCAGCCATTCGACTATCCGCTCTTATGAATATACCTGCTATTTTTGTATTTACACATGATAGCATTTTTGTAGGGGAAGATGGTCCAACACATGAGCCAATTGAGCAGTTATCTGCACTTAGAGGAATCCCTAATGTAACAGTACTTCGTCCAGCTGATGCAAACGAAACAGCAGCAGCATGGAAATACGCCGTACAAAACCAAGAGGGACCAGTCGTGCTCGTGCTTACTAGACAAAACCTAACAGTTCATATCGATGAAAAAACGGCAAATGAAGAACTGGCAAAGGGAGCTTACATTGTAGCAGACAGTGATACGGCACCAGCTGTACAGCTGATTACAACTGGGTCGGAGTTAGACTTAGCGCTTCAAGTTAAGGCTGAGTTAGATAAAGAAGGAACCTCTGCAAGAGTGATTAGTATGCCTTCATGGGAATTATTCAATAAACAAACAAAGGAATATCAACAAAAAGTATTATCGCCTGAAAGTAAGCTTGATGTAGCCATTGAGCTTGGTTCTCCAATGGGATGGGCACAGTATGTTGGAAGAGACGGACTGATTATTGGTATTCCAACATTCGGAGCCTCTGCACCAGGTGGGAAAATTGCGAGTGAATATGGTTTTACAGTAGAAAGCATTATCAACAAAATCAAGGAACGCCTTTAGGAGGTCGAACTCATGAGTAATCGTGTCATCGTTAATGCTGACGTAACAAAAGGAAAAATCAATAAAAATATTTATGGCCATTTTGCAGAGCATCTTGGCAGATGTATATATGAAGGCATTTGGGTAGGAGAAGATTCTTCGATTCCAAATACGAAGGGAATTCGAAATGACGTATTAGCAGCTCTGAAGCAAGTAAAGATTCCTGTGCTTCGCTGGCCGGGAGGTTGCTTTGCAGATGAGTACCATTGGAAGGATGGCATTGGTCCAAAAGAAAATCGTAAGAGAATGGTGAATACACACTGGGGTGGAGTGGTTGAGAACAATCATTTCGGTACTCATGAATTTATGCTACTTTGCGAATTGCTAGATTGTGAGCCTTATATTTGTGGAAATGTTGGTAGCGGAACCGTTCAGGAAATGTCAGAGTGGGTTGAGTACATGACCTTTGAAGGTGAATCACCAATGGCCAACTGGCGTCGTGAAAACGGAAGAGATGAGCCTTGGAACATGAAGTATTTTGGTGTAGGGAATGAAAACTGGGGCTGTGGTGGTAACATGCGACCAGAATACTACGCGGATCTGTATCGACGTTATCAAACCTACGTCCGCAACTACGGCCAAAACAAGATTTATAAAATCGCCGGTGGTGCAAACGTAGATGACTACAATTGGACCGAAGTATTAATGAAAAATGCTCATTGGTTAATGGATGGCTTAAGCCTTCATTATTACACGATTCCTGGTGATTTCTGGTTAGGAAAAGGTTCAGCACTTGATTTCCCTGAAGATGAGTGGTTCATTACGATGAAGAAAGCTCTTCACATGGATACCCTAATCACTAAGCACAGCACCATTATGGATAAGTATGACCCAGATAAGCGTATTGGAATGATCATTGATGAATGGGGTACATGGTTTGATGTAGAGCCAGGAACCAACCCAGGATTCCTTTATCAACAAAACACCATTCGTGACGCATTAGTTGCTGGTTTACATTTTAATATCTTCCATGAGCATAATGACCGTGTTCAAATGACAAATATTGCTCAAACCGTAAATGTACTTCAAGCGATGATTTTAACAGAAGGCGAAAAGTTCATTCTTACTCCAACGTACCATGTGTTTGATATGTATAAGGTACATCAGGATGCAGAGCGCATTTCGGTAGACTCAACATTCGGTGAGTATGAATATAACGGTGAGAAGCTTCCGCAAGTAACGGCTTCTGCATCAAAAAATGCTGAAGGAACGATTCATATAAGCTTATGTAATATCGATCATAAAAACGAAGCTTCAGTAGAACTTGAGCTTCGTGGAGTAAGTTCTGACACGTCTAAGGTTGCAGGAATGATCCTTACAGCAGATACGATGAATGCTCATAATACATTTGAACAGCCTGACGTAGTAAAGCCAGTGGGGTTTACTGGCTTTACGGTAGAAAACAATAAGTTAACAATCAAACTTCCACCAATGAGTGTGGTAACTTTAACAGTAGAATAGGCGGTGCATCTCATGAGCGAAAAAAGCTTATGTAAAGGCTGCGTCGAAAGTGTCATTGTTAGCGAGGAAATCATTGAAGAACTCATTTTAGAAGCAGAAGAACAGCCTTTGCTCATCGTTTCTGAAGTGGTATACCAAGAACGATTGCAAATTTGTGAAGACTGTCCTTCCTTACAATATGGATCGACCTGTGCACATAGCGGATGTATTGTCCGCTATCGAGCGAAGTTTAAAAACAAAAATTGTCCATTTGCTGGGAAACCAAAATGGGATAGGGTTAGTTAAAACTCGGATACTCTGTATGAAATAGAGAAAGGAACCGATACCATGAAAAATAAAGCGAAAATGATTTTAGAAAAAGACTTAAAAATCTCTGAAATTGACAATCGAATATACGGCTCTTTTATCGAACACCTAGGACGTGCAGTGTATGGGGGAATTTATGAACCAGGCCATCCGAGTGCAGATGAAAATGGATTCCGTCATGATGTATTAGAAATGGTGAGGGAGCTTCAGGTACCTCTAGTACGTTATCCAGGTGGAAACTTTGTTTCGGGTTATAACTGGGAGGATGGCGTGGGTCCAGTTGAACAACGCCCAAGACGTTTAGAGTTGGCATGGAGAACAACGGAAACCAATGAAATGGGTACAAATGAATTTATGCAGTGGGCGAAGCTTGCCAATGCGGAAGTAAATATGGCAGTGAATCTTGGGACTAGAGGAATCGATGCAGCCCGTAATTTAGTAGAGTACTGTAATCATCCTGGAGGCTCGTATTATAGTGATCTTCGTATCTCTCATGGGTATAAAGATCCTTATAAAATAAAGACCTGGTGCCTAGGCAATGAAATGGATGGTCCATGGCAGATTGGACATAAAACAGCAGCTGAATACGGTAGACTTGCCCAAGAAACAGCCAAGGCAATGAAATGGGTGGATCCAAGTATTGAGCTAGTGGCTTGTGGAAGCTCACATCGCAACATGCCAACTTTCGCCGAATGGGAAGCAACGGTACTTGATTTTACTTACGATCATGTAGAATTTATTTCTCTACATCAGTACTACGGCAATCGTGACAATGATATTGCTAATTACTTAGCATTATCATTGGAAATGGATGACTTCATTCGTTCTGTTATATCAATCTGTGATTATATAAAAGCAAAAAAACATAGTAAAAAGAAAATCCACTTGGCTTTTGATGAGTGGAATGTATGGTACCACAGCAATGAGGCTGATAAAAAAATCGAGCCTTGGAGCATTGCACCACCACAGTTAGAGGATATTTATAATTTTGAAGATGCCCTTTTAGTAGGATGTATGTTAATAACGATGCTTAAGCATGCTGACCGACTAAAGATTGCCTGTCTTGCTCAATTAGTAAACGTTATTGCTCCAATTATGACTGAGGATAACGGGGTTGCTTGGAAGCAAACCATTTTCTATCCTTACATGCACACATCTGTTTACGGTCGTGGGGTGGCATTAAATCCAATCATTTCTAGTGAAAAGTATGATAGTAAAGATTTCACAGATGTGCCTTTCCTAGAGTCTACAGCAGTATATAATGAAGAAGAAGGAACGTTAACCATTTTTGCTGTAAATCGTCATTTAGAAGAAGGATTAGATTTACAAGTCGATATTCGAAATTTTGATGGTTATGAGGTGATTGAGCATATCGTTTTAGAAAATGATGATATTAAACAGACGAACTCAGCTCAAGGTACCCCTGTTGCTCCAAAATCTAATGGTAACGCACGAACAGAGAACGGTGGAGTTTCTGCTATGTTACCAAAGTTGTCTTGGAATGTGATCCGTCTGGCAAAGAAAAATTAACGATTGATTTCCATATCATCCATGAGATGATATGGAATTATTTTATCGTTCTTAGAAAGGTTGGGCACAAATGAAAGTTGTGAAGGAATCTTTTGGTCGTATCAGTGAAAAAGCAGTAGATGTATATACGCTAGAAAATGACCATGGTATGAGTGTAAGTTGTATTACTCTTGGATGTATTATTACAAAAATCATGACACCAGACCGTGGGGGAATTCTTGAAAATGTAGTCATTGGATATGACTCGGTAGATGAGTATCTCTCAGACTCCTATTATCTAGGTGCGGTTATTGGTAGATTTGCCGGAAGAATTGCAGGGGCATCTTTTGAACTTGATGGAAAAATGTATCCCCTAGCTAAAAATAATAACGGGAATCATCTACATGGTGGCTTAAAGGGCTTTGATAAGGTAATTTGGGATGCAGAGGTTATTGAGCATGAAGGAGAAGCAGGAGTACAGTTTTCCTATTTTAGTCCCGATGGAGAAGAGGGATACCCTGGGAACCTAAATGTAAACGTTCTATATTCATTAAATAACCAAAATGAGCTTACGATACGCTATACAGCAAAATCAGATCAGAAGACCGTTTTAAATATGACGAACCACTCTTATTTTAACTTAAGTGGTGACTTAAAGCGTGACACATTAGATCATTCTCTTCAAATAAAGAGCAGTAAATATCTCGAGTTGAACGACGAGCTTTTACCATTAAAAATCGCTGAAGTACAAGGAACTCCATTTGACTTCACAGCTAGACATCGCATTCGTGAAGGTGCTGAGTCGGACTTTTCACAAAATAAACTAGCAGGCGGAGGTTATGATCATCCATTTATTTTAGATACAAACCATGACAACGAAATTATTTTACAGGATGACGAAAGTGGACGTAGCTTAACCATTGAAACAGAGGAAGTGGCTGTAGTCTTATATTCTGGAACTCAGATTCAGGAGAATGGAGAAATCAGGGGTGTACCAGCTCGTAAATATTTAGGATTATGTTTAGAAACCCAGGGCCTTCCAGATGCGGTTCATCATACTGAGTACCCTAGCTGTTGGATTGAAAAAGATGAAGAAGTAACAAAGGTGACTACTTACAAGTTTGGTACATTTTAATATCCGTAAATAGGAGGGTATCTAGATGGAGAATTATATCGCAGATGTCATGACACTCAGCAGGCAATGTGATTGTGGAAATCATCATAATCCCATCCCCATTGAAGTAATTAAAATTGGAAATGATGCATTAAAAGATGCCGCTCATTTTATCAAGAATAAAGAGTTTCAAAAGGTAGTCATTATAGCTGACGCACAAACGTTTAAGGCAGGAGTAGAACGGCTAGCAGAATCTCTAAAGGAAAAGCAAATAGCCTTCTCTGTGACCATTTTAAAACCAGATGAAAATAACGATGTTGTCGCTGATGAGAAAAGTTTGGTTCAAGCATTGCTTGATATACCAGCTGAAGCGGATGTTTTGATTGCTTTTGGTGCAGGAACCATCCATGATATTACACGCTTTTGTGCGACCAAATTGAAGCTTCCATTTGTTTCGGTCCCATCTGCTCCGTCCGTTGATGGCTTCACCTCATTAGGTGCCCCATTAATTGTTCGTGGAGTAAAAACAACTTTTCAAATGAGTTCCCCTGTTGCTGTATTCGCAGACCTTTCCATTCTGAATGCAGCACCAAAAGAGATGATTGCCGCTGGTTTCGGAGATATGATGGCGAAGTATACCTCTCTTGCCGACTGGAAGCTTGGTCATATAGCGGGAGGAGAACCCTACTGTCCACTTTCTGCACAGATTACTAGAGATGCATTAGAATCATGTGTGGACCATGTAGAAGACATTGAAGCCTGTGATGCTAGGGGGGGCCGTATATTAATAGAGGCCCTTATCAAGTCTGGTATAGCAATGCTCTTATTTGGGCAATCGCATCCGGCTTCAGGAGGAGAGCATCATCTATCACATTACTGGGAGATGGAGTTTTTAAAACAAGGTCGACCAGCTGTACTTCACGGGGCAAAGGTATCGGTGGCTACCATCCTTCTATCAGAGATATATAAACGGAATTTCCTGCATTGGATAGACAGTGAAAACTTGGATCAAATAGAGGATCAGCAGATAATTAATAATATAAGACAGAATCTAGACGAGATTAAGAGAATCTATGAGGAAATTCCTCAGCCTGAAATGCTTCGGGAGATGTTAGTAAAGCTAGGTGGTGTGACCACTCCGGCAGAGCTTGGAATAAGTGAACAATTAGTAAACCAAAGTTTACAGGATGCACACCATCTTCGAAACCGCTTTACCGCTTTAAAATTCTTGAATGAAGTAGTGAAAGTGAGTCCTCAATTCGTTTAAAAAGGAAAGGTGAGTAAGATGCAAAAGGTAGATACACTAAAGAATCCAATATTATTACAAAGAGCAGACCCGTGGGTGTATAAGCACACAGACGGCTACTATTACTTTACAGCTTCGGTACCTGAATTTGATTTAATTGAATTGAGAAGAGCAAAAACGATTCAAGGACTGGGAGAAGCAGAACCGGTTGTTGCTTGGCGGAAGTATGGGTCAGGACCAATGAGTGCCCATATCTGGGCGCCGGAACTTCACTATATTGATGGCAAGTGGTATATCTACTACGCTGCTGCAAGAGCGGATGATATTTTTGATCATCGTATGTATGTTCTTGAAAATGAAGCTGCTAATCCACTAGAGGGAGAGTGGGTAGAAAAAGGTCAAGTGAAAACAGACTGGGAGTCGTTCTCGCTTGATGCTACGATCTTTGAACATAAAGGTATTAGATACTATGTATGGGCGCAGCGTGATCCAAACATCGTTGGAAACTCTAATCTATATATTGCTAAAATGGTAAGTCCTTGGGAAATTGAAGGACCTCAAGTCATGATTACAAAACCGGAGTATGATTGGGAAACAGTTGGATTTTTAGTTAATGAGGGAGCGGCAGTTTTAAAGAGAAACGGTAAAATTTTTATTACGTACTCTGCTAGTAAAACAGATTACAACTATTGCATGGGTCTTTTAACAGCAGACGAAGACAGTGATTTACTTGACCCAGCTTCATGGAAGAAAACAGATCAACCGGTTTTCCAAACAAGTGAGGAAAACGGTCAATATGGACCAGGACATAATAGTTTTACTGTTTCAGAGGATGGAACACAGGATATTCTTATTTACCATGCGAGAGATTACAAAGAAATTGAAGGAGATCCACTGTGGGATCATAATCGACACACACGTGCACAAGTGTTTACATGGAATGCAGACGGCACACCGAACTTTGGCGTACCCGTTAAGGATGAAAAGTAATCAGGAAGCGGAGGAAAGCATAATGGTCAAAACTGAGGATAAGAATCTTATACTAGAGCAAAGAGCCGACCCATGGGTTTATAAGCATACAGACGGTTATTATTACTTTACAGCATCAGTTCCTGAATACGATCGAATTGAAGTTCGTCGATCAAAAACATTGCATGGTATAGCAGAGGCAGACCCAGTCGTAGCTTGGAGAAAGCACGAGACTGGACCAATGAGTTCATTGATTTGGGCTCCTGAGCTTCATTATATTGACGGGGCCTGGTACATTTACTTTGCAGCAGCAAAATCCAAGGAAATCATCAACGGTTTGTTCGATCATCGCATGTTTGTTATTGAAAATAAATCTGCTAACCCATTAGAGGGTGAGTGGGTGGAAAAGGGACAAATTAAGACCGATTGGGAATCTTTTGCCCTTGATGCGACATCGTTTGAACATAATGGACAGCAATACTTGGTATGGGCTCAGAAGGACCCGGATATCAAAGGGAATTCGAATCTGTACATCGCTCCATTAGAAAATCCTTGGACCATCAAAAGTCCTCAAGTGATGATTACCAAACCGGAGTTTGACTGGGAAACGATTGGCTTTTGGGTAAACGAAGGTGCGGCTGTCATTAAAAGAAATGGACGTGTATTCATTTCTTACTCAGGAAGTGCCACAGATGAAAACTATTGCATGGGATTGATTTCAGCAGATGAAACTAGTGATCTATTAGATCCAAGCTCTTGGACGAAATCGGATAAGCCCGTATTTCAAACGAACCGTGAAGCAGGTCAATATGGTCCAGGTCATAATAGTTTTACTGTTTCAGAGGAAGGAACTGAAGATATTCTTGTTTATCATGCAAGAACCTATACAGAGATTGTTGGAGATCCATTGTACGATCCGAACCGACACACACGTGCACAAGTGTTTACGTGGAAAGAAGACGGAACACCATACTTTGGAAAACCGGAGTAATTTTTATACGGCTATAGGAAGAAATTCATATCATACGTTGATATGGATTTTTTCTATTGCTTCTACCTCAATTTAAAACAGAAGAAGGTATAACTATGGGAAAATCACTATCATCTAATGAACCACATAAACTCACCTTAAGAGCCATCACTTGGCCGATTTTTATTGAATTATTTCTACAGACGATTATGGGAAGTACAGACACCATCATGCTCGCTCATATTTCAGATGATGCCGTTGCAGCAGTCGGTGTGGCGAACCAATTGGTTTTCTTTGCGATTTTGATCTTTGCCTTTACCTCGACAGGGACTGCTGTTCTAATTTCTCAGTACCTAGGGGCTGGAATGAGGTTAGAGGCAAAGGTGACCGCGGGTATTTCTATTACGATAAACTTATTAATCGGCTTAGTTGTCAGCGCATTAATGTTTATTTTTCAAGGACCACTGCTTGACCTATTTAAGCTCGAGGAACACTTAGCGTCTATTGGGCATTCCTATCTCTCGATTGTTGGTGCGACATTGTTTCTACAAGCTTTGCTTGTGACCGTATCTTCCATTTTACGAGCTTACGGGTTTACGAGAGATGCGATGTTTGTATCGATTGTCATGAACGTCATTCACTTAATAGGAAATGCATTAGTTATATACGGTTTATTCGGCTTACCTGTATTTGGGGTAGAAGGAGTAGCCATTTCAACCGCCATCAGTAGAGCCGTTGCTCTAGGCATTGCCGTTTATCTCATGTACAAGAGACTTCCTATCAAGGTGGAGCTTAAGGATTATACTTATTTTGATGCTTCTAAGATTAAAAAGATTCTCCGAATTGGTGTCCCTGCAGCAAGTGAACAGTTATGTTATAACACGAGTCAGATGGCCATCACAGCGATTACGGCTTTAATGGGAGCTGCAGCCTTAACGACTCGAGTCTACACCTGGAACATTATGACGTTTATTTTGTTGTTCGGATTGGCCATGGGACAGGGAACCCAAATCTTAATCGGTTATCGAGTCGGTGCAGGGGACTTCGATGGAGCATATCGTCAACTTCTGAAAAGCTTAAAATCAAGTTTTATTATAACGATTGTTATTGCAATCCTTGTCGCCGTGTTTAGAGTTCCATTAATGAGCATTTTTACAGATAACCATGAGATCATTTATGTGGGTAGTCAATTATTGCTGCTTTGTTTAATCCTTGAACCAGGAAGAACGTTTAATCTTTTAGTAGTTAATGCGCTTCGTGCAACGGGTGACGCTACCTTCTCGGTAAAAATGGGAGTAATCTCGATGTGGTTAATTGGTGTACCAGTAGCATATGTGCTAGGTATTCACTTCGAATGGGGACTTTATGGAGTGTGGATCGCCTTTATTGTTGATGAATGGCTAAGAGGAATTGTGATGTATTTTAGATGGAGAAGCAGAGTGTGGGAGAAAAAGGTACTTGTTGTGAAGGAAGAAGTAGCTAGTTTATGAGGGGCATAGAACTCGAGGCTCCTGGTTTCTTTTTTATACAATCTCCTTCTTATATATTAGATGAATCTTTACGTGTATTCATGAATAGCATATAGGCAGATAAAGCATTCGTTTAATGGAGGAGTGTTTATGCAACTTTTTTACACGGTACGCCTTGGAGATACTCTATTTCAAATTGCAAGCCGGTGGAAGCTTTCCTATGAGTCAATTGCTGCTGCTAATAATATATTGCCACCCTATACGATTTATGTTGGTCAGCAACTGTCGATGCCACCGGGAGTAGATAGAGTTCGGGTACATTCGGGCGATACTGTTTTTAGCATAGCTCAAACGTTTGGTTTGCCACCATCTGTAATTATACAAGCAAATCAGCTTCAACCACCCTTTTCAATACAAGTGGGTCAACTACTGAAAGTACCTCCCGGGAACCCATTCTATGTCGTTCAGCCTGGAGATACATTATTTCAAATAGCAAACAAATACAACGTCACCACAAGGGGACAAAGTAACTATGAGCTGATTCGTCAGGTGAACCAGCTTCCAAACTACAATCTTTCCCCGGGTATGCGATTAAGAATTCCGTATTCTCCACCTGGTGATCTTGGTATGATCGCGTATACCTCTAATCGTGGAGGTAGCTACGACCTTTGGGTTTATCATCTTAGAAACGGACAAAATGTGCAGCTCACTAGTGGATTAGGAGAATCATATACTACTCCATTTTGGTCACCCGATAGTACCAAGATTGCTTTTGTAGGAAAAAATGGTGTCTTGTTCATCCTTGATGCAGGGGATGGGAGCACCTCTAAGATTGACCAATTCACTGAAGGAGAAGGGATCTTTTTAGATTGGTCCCCAGACAGTCAGAGGCTTGCTTATGTAAAAGATAATCAGATCATTTTATATCGAGTGTCTACCCATCAGGTTCAACGAATACAAGTGGTAAATGCGACGGATGTACAGTGGTTTCCGAATGGGCACGAACTCCTTTATCAAGCTCCCAATGAAAAGGGTTCTAGTCAGCTTTATCGCATTGCTACGGATGGTACCGATAAACAACAAATGACTGAAAATATGGGTGGAAGATTGAACAATGTTCGCTTATCCCCGAATGGTTTATATGTCTTATACACAAGTCCGGGGGTGAGTATTTCTATTATTTATACGATCTCACTTACAAGTGGACAAATTTTCGAGGTGAGAGGAGGACCGCTTGCAAAAAATTATTATCCGGTCTGGTCCCAAGATTCCTCGATGATTGCTTATAGTGCGACAGCCTTTGAAGGTGTAGGCTATTTCTCATTGATTCGAACCACTAGCAGAAAAGGGGAGAATGACCGGACGAGAGCCATATCGTCTTGCTATGCAACTCCTGTTACTTGGTCACCAGAATCACCAAAAATTGCTTATCTCTCGGGTTGTAATGGAGAAGGAATAGGGAGTGAAATGTGGGTGCTAGATTTGCGCCATCCTGTCCCGATAAAGATCGTGGATGGAGGACAAATCACCTCTTTACAATGGTCACCTGTTCCCATTTCATCTTTAAAAAAGACATTTACAAGTGATCGCTTTAACGTCCAATTTCAGTACCCGGCACACTGGAAGCGGGTAAGTGATGAAAGATATGAAGGCCCTGATGGATTTTTTCAAGTCGCTGCCATATCTTCCGATGAACCTATCCACACCGTCTGCCAAAATGAAGCTTTCCACCAACTACTTCCGTACGGTACCAAACCACTTATCCTACAGACAAACATACAAACTCAGGAAGCTTGCTATATCTTTCCGTCAGAAGATCAACCCGCTGAAATGAGAGGGCAAGCAGCACTGATTGTACGATATCCAGAAGCAATTCAAATCGGAGACACCTTCTATCATTATTTTATTCTATGGGCAGACCAAAACCATCTTTATGAAATTAGCTCGACACTTACTTTTTTACGATAGTGATAGACTATCCAATCAAAAAATCCTCATCTTTACACTTGATGAGGGCATTTTGATTTCAGTTTAAAATAGTTACTTTTAATTGTATTTTAAAAGTGAAAACTGGGGCTTGAGAAAAGTTCCTCAAGCCCCTAGATTGTTTATTATTTTTAAATAGAATATTTTTCACTTCTTAGCATTGAAGTTAGCATTTGCTATAGCAAAAACTTGCACCTACAATGATGAGTAAAATAAACAATACGACAATTAAGATAAAATCGTTTCGATTATCATGACAAACAGGATATGCACATCCATAATCAAAAGCAGGAGCGGTATAGGTAGGCATTGGGGCCATATTTGGAGGAACATTAGCTCCAAGAGTCGGTGCTGCGTTAACGTTTGGATACATAATTACACTTCCCTTCGTGTAAGGAATTTCTATATATATTACTCTCGAAGGGTGAGTTTTGAGCCCGTCTATAAAAAAATGGGTAAATGTCAGGGATGGTGAAATGAACAGATATTACATGGAATAATAAAGATAGTGAGCATATGATATAGAACTTTTATTATGGTGTACGATCGGACGCTGCATTTTGTATGCTCGCCCGTTTCTATTCCAACTTGCCACTCTGTATAAGTACTTAAAAGAGGGCCTTGTCACCAACTTTGTTATATAAGCTGATTGATGACTACCCGGTTTTCTTTTTTCATTAAGAATTTGAATCATTTCTTTTGATGTCCTTATATTAAAACCATGTCCAAACAATCTACCATCATTAAGGAGAACGGCATTAACACCTCTGAAATGTGGTGTTCTTCGATCAAAGTCAGGATTATTAACGTACAGGACATCTCCAGGTAGAAAATGATTGGAATAAAAGGTATTGATCCCTAGGTCTGTATCTGTATGCCAGCTGTAAAGATATAGATCTCGAAACAGTGAATTAAATAAATGGCTACCGATACTATTCATTATGGCATGGTAATAGATGATTGGAATAGCTGTTGCACATTCAAATGCATAAAGTGAACTGTTCCGATAAATATCTAGAATCGCATCAGCGGGTCGAACATCGGATCGTAAAAGGAACCCTCCTCCCCTTGTTAATTGCCAATACCTGGGGTTGCAGCGGGCATAAACAAAGGTTGTAAACACTGCTTGACTATTGTTCATTTCCTTCGCACTTTGGATCATGTTCTTTCGCACTTGAAGCTCAAATAGTAATTCATTCTCCGAATAATAAGAGTATAAAAAGGAAGCATTCTGCATCTGTTGAATCATGGTTTTCTCCATACTCCCAAGTTGCCAATTTTCATTTGGTTGAAACGGGACCCCTGATATTTGGATCATACAAATCCCCCAATCTTATACGGCTTTTCATTTGCATTCATATCTATCGTATTCTCATTTTAATGGATCATGTTTAGGTGAAGATAATTTATAGGTGGCTTTACTGTAAATATAAATTGGGTAACCAATAGGGCTAGAATAAGCGGAGATTCTCCGGTTAGACTGCAGAATATGGCTCAGAAGGGTGTAAATAAGCGGAGAATTTCCGATTAAGCGCAGCGAAATGGTCCATTTTCCTGTTTTTTGAGTCGATAGTCGGAATTTCTCCGTCTATTTGAGCTATTTATAGAGCTTTTTTGAAAATAGGGGGAATTTCTCCGCTTTTTATCAGCTCGTCGCAGATCCCTACATTACGGGTCAAGGAAGGTCCGCTCTTTTATGGCTGGGCGGGACAGTAATAATTGCTCTTGAGCAGGTATTGTCCTTTTTCATATATTGGGTACAATTATGGGTGAATGGTTACCGCCGTTCCGTTTGGGACAATCCTCGCTAATTCCTCTACATCTCTATTGTACATGCGAATGCAGCCTTTTGAGACCGCCTTTCCAATCGAGCTGGGGTCATTCGTCCCATGAATTCCATAGCTTTGCTTAGATAAGCTCATCCACATCGTCCCGAACGGCCCTCCGGGATTAGGTGCTTTATTTAGAATAATATAATTTCCTATCGGAGTTTCAAATAACATTCTTCCTACTGCAATAGGATATTGTTTTTGAAGCGTACCATTTCTAAATAAACGTAGAGTACGACTATTTATACCCACATCAATTCGATAAGGACTGCTCTCTGGCGAGGGAACGCCTGGAATATTGATGGTTTGTCCGGGATAAATGAGGTTTGGATTAATGGATGGATTAGCTCGGAGAATGGTGGCAAGCGGGGTACGATAATCCTTTGCAATTTGATTAAGGGTTTCACCTGCTTTAACTGTATGAATCAGCGGGAACACCTCCTAGGGAACTTTTATACATTGTATGTTAGTGGGGTAAAGAGATTCATAGATGGTTTATTTATTTCATAGAACAAAGGAAAAGTGCTCATTCAGTACACAACTGAATGAGCCCTTTTTTATTCCCATTTGTTTCTCCATTTCTTCCTCTTTTGGACATAGTTCCGCCATATTTGCTCACTATAATTTGTCTAGATAAAGCTTTAGGAGAAACGAAGGAGGGTGTCTTCACCTTGAAAAAAAGAAACCGAATAGTAACCATTTCAATAGTCATTACCAGTGTTGCACTGATTCTATATTTATTAGCTGACCGCTACCTGATTGAGCATGTTGAGGTAGAAAATGCGCTTGTGAGTTCCGAAACGACGAACTCAACCTCCGAATCTAGTGAAACTACGACAGTGGACGAGACCTATGAAGCAGATGATTTAAGTTATACGAGTGATACAAAGTCAATTGAAATTGAGAAAGTAGTGACTGGTTCAGGAAGTGATCAGGTAGTGTACTATGTAGCGGATGTCCAGTTAACCGATTCAAGTAGTTTAAAATCAGCATTTGCCAATAATCAATTTGGTAATAACATTGTCCAAGTAACCTCCGAAATTGCAAGTAATAATAACGCTATTTTTGCGATTAACGGTGATTATTATGGATTTCGTGAAGATGGGATAACAATTCGGAACGGACAAATTTTTAGAGATAATCCGGCTCGTACAGGGTTAGCATTTTATGAGGATGGATCCATGAAAATCTATGAGGAGACAGAAACTTCTGCAGAAGAATTGATTGCAGAAGGCGTAACACAAACCTTCTCTTTTGGACCTGCTCTCGTTGAAAATTCAGTGGCCATTGAAGATTTTGGAGATGTGAGTATTGATAAGAATTTTGGAAATCGTTCGATTGAGGACTCAAACCCGAGAACAGGGGTAGGAATCATATCTGAAAATCATTATGTGTTTGTCGTCGTTGATGGCAGAAGTGAAGGATATTCAAAGGGGTTAACCTTAGGTGAGTTTGCTCAAGTGTTTGAAGATTTAGGGGCTACGGAAGCCTATAACCTAGACGGTGGTGGTTCGTCAACCATGTACTTTATGGGAGAAGTCGTTAATAATCCACGAGGTACAGGAGAGGAACGTGGCGTAAGTGACATTATCTATATCCAGTAGGAGAGGTGAATGATATGATTATCGTTATTCCTGCTTATGAACCAAACGAGAAAATGCTTCAGTTAATAAAAGAAGTCCAGCAAAGCAGTAGCTACCGTGTATTAATCGTAAATGACGGGAGTTCGGTGGAGTGTGAAGGCATTTTTAAACAGGCAGCCCAAAGAGGCTGTATCGTTTTAACTCATGAGACAAACCAGGGGAAGGGAGCTGCCCTGAAAACAGCTTTTACCCATATTCACAAGCACTATCCAAATGAAGAGGGGGTAGTGTGTGCCGATTGCGATGGGCAGCATCGATGGGAAGATATTCAGCGTGTAGCAGAAGAGTTAGCGGATCATCCTCAAACCATTGTATTAGGTGCTAGGGAATTTGTAGGTGAAGTTCCACTAAAGAGCTTAATAGGAAATAAAGTAACAAGAACCATCTTCTCATTTGTAGCTGGATATAAAATAAACGATACCCAGACGGGACTTAGAGGATTTTCTGTTGATATGCTTCCATGGCTGATAGATATTAAAGGAAAACGGTATGAATATGAGATGAATCAATTGCTAGAGGCAAAATCTGCTGGTTATCGAATTTTGAGCATGCCCATTCAAACAGTCTATGAAAATAACAATAAAGGAAGTCATTTCCGTCCTATCCTTGATTCCATCAGAATCTATCTTCCTATTTTAAAGTTTAGTTTATCCTCAGTTTCTTGTGGATTAATTGATTTTATCTGTTTCTTTTTGCTACATTGGCTCACGAACAATTTGTTATTCTCAGTGATGGGTGCAAGAATAATCAGTTCCTTTATCAATTATATAATTAACAAAAACATCGTTTTTAATAGAAAAAAACAATCGCATATAAAACCAATCCTCAAGTACTATAGCTTAGCGGGATTCATATTAGTAAGTAACTATTTAATGATTTCTTTATTTAATGACACTGGTAATCTCTCACTTTTTACAAGTAAAAGCTTTACCGAAGGCATTCTGTTTATGGTTAGCTATTATGTACAGAAGAAGTTTATTTTTTAAAAGTCCTTTTACATTAGGGCTTTTTTCTATGTGATTTTTTAGAAGGAAATCATTTAAGGTAGAGGAAATGCGACTGACACTGTAAAATTGTTGGTAGTGAAAATGGATACTAGGAGGTTATTTAGGTGGATTTTATTGCGATAGATTTTGAAATTGCGAACAATAGGATGACTAGCGCTTGTTCATTAGGAATGGTCTTTGTTAAGGATAATCAAATTGTCGAAGAGAAATATTTTTTAATCCAGCCTCCAACTCTAACATTCCTCGAAGAAACAACAAAAATCCACGGTTTGACCGAGGAGGATGTAAAGAATGAAAGAAAGTTCCATGAGATTTGGGAGGAGATC
Organism: Bacillus sp. (in: firmicutes); assembly: GCA_011524525.1. GTDB lineage: Bacteria > Bacillota > Bacilli > Bacillales > Cytobacillaceae > Robertmurraya_A. The sequence goes on from WTKE01000073.1 coordinate 29,319, forward strand.
AAACATCATTTCGAAGGAGCGACAATTGTTGCTCATAATGCACAGTTTGACATGAGTGTTCTCCACTGCTGTTTGATGGAATATTCCCTTGAAATTCCTGAGTTTGAATTTATTTGCAGCATTCCTCTGAGTGCGAAGGCTTGCAGAGAAAAGGTAGGGAATTCTTTAGTAGAAAGGTTACAACATTTTGATATCACTTTAGAAAATCATCACAATGCCTTGCACGATGCAAGAGCTTGCGCGGAACTAGTGACCACTTGTGTAACAGTAAAAAATAAAAAGTCACTACAATCGTATTGTAAAACCTATCGTAGTATTCCAATAAAGAAGTTTTCTGAGTTAAAACCACAAACGTATTTTAAACAGAAAAAGAAGAAAAAGTCTTTTACAAAAGTGGTGATTTCAGAGATATCTGCCAATGTTCAAACCTTTAATGAAGAGCATCCTTTTTTCGGAAAGAATATTGTTTTTACCGGAGAATTGAAGCTGGATCGTAAGGATGCGATGCAAAAAGTGGTTAATGCAGGTGGTACGATTAAAAGTGGAGTAAGCGGAAAAACACACTATTTAATCGTCGGAAAGCAGGACCAAACGATCGTGGGGGCAAGTGGAATTAGCACCAAAGAAGAAAAGGCATATGCTTTAATTGAAAAAGGCACGGCGATAAAAGTAATTGGTGAGGAAGAGTTTGTGGAATTGTTGGGGAGTTGAGAAAACCGCTCGAATTGATAACGAATTCTGTTACCAGTCACAAAAATCCAACATGTATATTAAGATGACCATCCATTTGTATTTGAATTGGTTGGTCATTTTTATTGATATAACGCGAATAATATTAAAAATAGGCGTGAAATTATAGTCCAATTTGCTGTTTTTTATTTACAAAACCACGTTCTTCTTTTGACTTTGGCTCTGTAATTTATTCATTGATGATTTTGTATAGGTAAGAGAATGAATAGGCGGAGAATTTCCGGCTAATGTATATAGAGGAAGCTTAAGAAGCAGAAATAAGCGGAGGAATTCCGGTTAACTGCTCTAAATAAGCCAAAATTCACAGATTTGGACCACATAAGCGGAAAAACTCCACTAGCATTGCATATGTATCCACAGGCAAAAAAATATATTTAAATAGCCCC
>WTKE01000108.1:0-184549 GCA_011524525.1 Bacillus sp. (in: firmicutes)
GTTGACGTTTGTTGTCTTGTTCAGTTTTCAAGGTTCAATTAAGCACTTGATTATCATACTATATCATTTCACCATTGTCAACTTCTACGAAAAACTTTTTGAAAGTTATTCAAGTCGTTGTTGTCGGCTACTTGTATTACTATAACATCACGATTCGCAGAAGTCAACTTCTGTTTTCGAATTATTTTTTGAGGACACTTCAAATTTTGAAGCCGAAGAATATCTTACATAATTTCACGATAAAATACAATAACTTTTTTCTTTCTCATCATTTAACATAGAAATTGCGGACATCAAAGATATCCGCATCACAATTTATCATTTATTTCGTTTTCTAATCTTAAAGATCGGATCCTTCATTGCCTCACCGCGAGTGTACTCATCCAAACTTTTAAAAGTATAACCTTTCTTTTTTAAGTCCTTAATGATTGTTTCCAACGCATCCGCATTGTCTTTAGATACAGTATGCAACAGCAATACCGCTCCCGGATGGATCTGCTTCATCACATTATTGTAAGAATACTGCCAGCCCTTTTGGTCATCGCGGTACCAGTCAACAAAAGCAAGAGACCAGAAAACGTGGGTATAGCCCATTTCCTTTGCCTTCATAAGAGTACGTTCACTAAATACCCCTCGAGGTGGGCGAAGATATACCATATGTTTTACCCCGGTTATTTCTTCGGTACCTGCACGAACTTTTTCAAGCTCTCGGTAAAATCGTTCGTCACCTACGGTCGTCATATCTGGGTGATAATACGAATGATTGCCAACAATATGACCTTCATCAGCCATCCGCTTCACAAGATCAGATGCACTTTCTAAGTAATGACCCGTTATGAAAAAGGCGGCTGGCACTTTCTCTTTTTTCAGCACATCAAGTACTTTGGCAGTGTACCCATTTTCATAGCCATTATCAAATGTTAAGAATATGTCCTTTTTCTTAGGGTCACCTTTATAAAAGGCACCGTACTTCTCTAACAGCTCGTCATACTCTTTTCCGGCTTCGACCGGTTCCTCATTTGAAGATTTTTTAAAGCCCCAGTGAATCGGAGCATTGGAGACACTTGCTGAGACGATGGTCGAAAAGCTAAGCAATAAGGAAAAAAGGATGGCTAACAGCTTTTTCATCTGTAGTCCCCTCTCACAGTACAAGTTTCCCTTATTGTCCGTAATTAGAGAAAAAATCATTCATATTATTTAGAAAATCCTAGTGAAGCTTTGTTAGCTAAAACAAATTCAGCAATGGCTTGAGCATTCTCCATCGGACCATTTATAAAAGTATCCACTTCTATATCATAGGTTTCATTCTGTTGGTGAACAAATTGAAGTTGCTGTCTTGCTTGTCCAATTCTTCGATCACCCCGTGCCAACTCCCGCTTCTCCAGTTCTTCCACAGGACAATGAACACCAACAAAATAGATGGGATAGTCTCTCAATGTATGATAAGCATCTGTGATCGTTTCTTGATCGTGAAGTACATGGTCGATAATCAGATGAATACCTTGATCAGAAAACATAGCAATCGACCGATGGAAAAACTTTTCTGTAGGGACAGGGATTAGACGGTCTGTCCCTCGTTCTTCCATTCTTTCTATGATTGTGTCGTAGTCATCCACACTAAAATGAAAGTAGTTAGGAAGAAGCTTCACGATTTCGTTTGACAATGTGCTTTTCCCCGCACTAGAAGCACCATTTAAAAAGATAATATTCCCCTTCATTTGTTCCTCCATTATGTAAAAAATCGAGCGCTCCACGAGCACTCGACGATTCTATATTAAAAGACTCGTTCTTTGAATTTAGCCAGTTTTTCTAAAGATGACTTTTCCACATCTTGATGCAAGCTGTTTCCATGGGAATCCATTGTCACAACGGCTGTAAAACCTTCTACTTTTAAATGCCACATTGCTTCTGGAATTCCAAATTGCATAAGGTCTACACCTTCAACTGATTTAATACAATCTGCATAGTATTGGGCTGCTCCCCCGATTGCATTCAAATACACACCGCCATGTTCTTTTAAGGCAGCTAGAGTTTTTAAACCCATTCCGCCTTTTCCAATAACCGCACGGATACCAAATCTCTTCATGATATCTCCTTGATAAGGCTCCTCACGAATACTGGTTGTTGGCCCAGCCGCTTTTACATGCCATTGGCCTTCTTCATCCTTTAGCATAACCGGTCCACAGTGGTAAATAATTTGTCCGTCCAGGCTAATTGGTGCATCATGGTCAGACAAATATTTATGAATGGCATCGCGCCCTGTGTACATCATGCCATTAATTTTAACAACATCGCCCACTTGAAGTTCACGGATTTGCTCTTCTGTGATAGGGGCTTCAAGAGTAACAACACGATTCTCTGTTTCTTGAGAAGCAGCTGTTTGTGCTTGTGCTTCTTGTTCTGCAGCAAAATCCACGTTTTCTCCTTCTTGATACATCCAGCTGTTGATCTCACCTGTTTCCGGATTCACTTCTACTCCTAAACGGCGATAGGCCCAACAATTATACGCTACTGATACGAAGAAGCTCGCAGGAATACGGTTAATAACACCTACTTTACATCCAAGTAGAGTGGTTTCTCCACCAAATCCCATCGTACCAATTCCCAATTCATTGGCATGATCCATCACATACTCTTCTAATTTTCGAAGATCTTCGTTAGGATTCACATCATCTACCGAACGGAATAGCTGCTCTTTTGCTAGTTCATAACCAGATGTTCGATCTCCCCCGATACCGACACCGATAAAACCAGCGCTACAGCCTTGTCCTTGTGCTTGGTAGACGGAGTGCATAATACATTTTCGAATTCCATCTAGATCACGGCCCGCACGACCAAGTCCTTCTAGCTCTGCTGGAAGGCTATATTGAATATTTTTATTTTCACAACCGCCACCTTTTAATATGAGGCGCACGTCGATATAATCATTTTCCCATTGTTCGAACTTGATAACAGGGGTACCTTCTCCAAGATTGTCTCCACTGTTATCTCCCGTAAGAGAATCGACTGAGTTTGGACGAAGTTTTCCGGCTTTCGTCGCTTCTTTAATCGCTTCTTTAATCGCTTTTTTCATCACGATTTGGTTGGCTCCAACAGGCGTTTTAATTTTAAACGTTGGCAAACCTGTATCCTGACAGATTGGCGACACATTGTCATCTGCCATCATAATATTGTTTGTAATCGTTGCTAAGCTCATTGCTGAGCGTGTACCTGCGCTCTCTTTTTCTTTCGCCGCACGAATGGCACGTCGAACATCCTTTGGCAGCCTTGTTGATGTTTCTACGATGAGTTGATACATACTTTCCTGAAACTTCTCGATATTCATGACTGGTTCCCCTTCCCCATGTATCTAAAAAATAAGTATGAATTTTTCAACATTTCCCCATCACATATTATACTCCTATCACGATTTGATGGAAAGGGTTTCGGCAATATGTTCCGTCCGCTCCTTGGAATATAGAAAAAGGCCGTGACATTCACGGCCGCCCCACTCCATACTTCTTCACCAACAAATACCTCTGAAGCCCATGCGTCAGACGAATTGCTTCTTGCTGATGTTGGATTTCGAGATCCCTTTCTCCACGTTTGCCAGCAACCTCCGCTAATATCGCTTCCTTCATCCACGGTTTCTTCTGCTCATTAGCGAGTTGCAAGGCATGCTCTAGCTCTTCCTCTTCAATGGCCAACAGCCCCTCATAATACAATCGCAACGCTGGGTGCTTGATCTGAGCAATTACATTTTTTTCTTCCACTAACTTTCCTTTATACGCAGCATATGTAACAGAATATATCGTATAATAATGACCTTTTTTATATTTTTCACGTACATCACGAAGTGCTTTTTCAACTTGAAAGTCATCCTCGTTTGCTAACGCATAATAAAAATGAAATATAGGCTGATTCAATCTAGCTTCTAAAAACCTCTCAACCTTACTCATATTGTCCGTGATATAGAGGTTGATCATGATTGGCAAATAGCTCACTGCTGCCGTAATGAATAAAATCATTACAATTAATATCCAAAATGGAATGTCAACCAATGCCGCAATGGTACCAAGAACGATGGCAAACCCTAATATAATCGTAAACTGACTCCTACTTAACATAAAAGTTATTCCCTCTTTCTCTCCTGTTCAAGCAATTCAATAATACGGTCAAGTTTTTCTTCAACCGCTGAAGAGGAAGGTTTCTTCGAGCGGTTTAAATAGCTCACAAGTATATAAATAAATACAGTAACAAATCCGACCATTAATAGCATGGAAAAAATCTGAAATATCAAATCTCCCATATTCAACATTCTTCACATCCTTTCTATATATATGTACGAATACATCAAACATAAGTTTCATCATAGAAAAAAGTGCAGCTACATTTAGCTACACTTTATCATTTATAGATCGCGGTTATTAAATTCTCGGCATTTCGATTCTAAATCGTCAATCATTTCAATCAGACGATCGATATCTTCAAGCTCTGTATTTTCTGGTTCAATCGCATCCAATACTTCAATAAACATATTTAATCGTTGTTTTAAAAATGTAACCTGTGTGTTTTTATCGCTAACTTTGTTACCCAATTCGAATCGCTCCTTTCACTCGTTTTTCATCCTACAGAAATTCTTTCTAACTTTCAAGGCTGTTTGTTTCTATTTTCCCCATTTTTCGAAGAACTTGAACATGGATTGACAGATTCATCATACAAATTGATAATAGCAAAGGATGATCTTGAAAAGGAGAGAATCGATGAAGACAATGAACAAACCACTTATCACTCCCCAATATGATCCTTGGGAAGCCTATATGGATATGGAACAACACGGGAAAATGACCCTGTCAAATATAGAATTTACAACAACCACACTTTGCAATATGCGCTGTGAGCATTGTGCAGTTGGTTATACTTTGCAGCCAAAGGATCCTAAGGGCTTGCCAATTGACTTATTAATTCAAAGGCTTGATGAAATACCACATCTTCGCTCGCTTAGTATTACAGGTGGAGAGCCTATGCTTTCACTCAAGTCTGTTGAGAACTATGTGCTTCCTTTGTTTGAGTATGCCCATTCACGCGGTGTTCGTACTCAGATTAACTCAAATCTTACATTAGATATTGAACGCTATTATAAAATCAGTCCCTATCTAGATGTTCTTCATATTTCACATAATTGGGGAACGGAAGATGATTTTATCGATGGTGGGTTTGCTATGATGGAGAAGAAACCAACTCGCGAACAACGCGCCGCACTTTTCAATCGAATGATTGAAAACAGCCGTGCATTGGTCGATGCAGGGGTAATGGTATCAGCAGAGACGATGCTAAATAAGAGGACTCTTCCCTACTTAGAAAGTATTCACGAGCAGATCGTTGAAGAAATGAAGTGTCAACGTCATGAGATTCACCCTATGTACCCTTCCGACTTTGCATCCAATCTCGAAGTTCTTGGGCTAGACGAGATTCGGCAAGCAATCCATCAATTACTTGACTTCCGAAACGAAAATGTATGGATGCTATTTGGAACGTTACCATTCTATGCGTGTAACACAAGTGAAGAAGATCAAGCTCTTTTACAAAAGCTTTATCATGCAAAAAATGTGACTGTCCGTAATGATCCCGATGGACGCTCACGACTCAATATTAATATTTTCACAGGTGATGTCATCGTAACCGATTTCGGTGATACTCCACCACTTGGAAATGTCCAAACCGATGAGTTACCTGCCATTTTTAATAAATGGCTTGAGTCCCCCTTAGCAAAAAGCCTAAGCTGCCACTGCCCAGCCGCTCGCTGCCTAGGACCGAATGTGTTAGTGAAAAACAGCTATTATAAAGGTGTGGATTTTTCTTCACGTAAAGCACTAATTTAAAAAATAAGGGTCGATCACCATGTTGAGTGATCGACCTTTACTTTCACCTAGGCTTATCTGGTGCGATGAATCCAAATGAAACATGGTCCTGAACAGGAATCCAAGCACCAATTCCTTGTGACGTCACGTTTTTCACCACGATCATTTTTTTGCTACCTTTAAGCATGATATACACTTCACCATAAGTGACTTTCCCTTTTTCATTCACAGCTGGTGCGTATCCATAGAGGTAGCCAAGGCGTTTCGGTGGTACATTGTATACTTGATCTTTTTTCGTTCCTCCGCCTACGACGGTTTCAAATGCGAGAGGAAGACCAGTTTTTTCAGCAGCTTTTAACAGCATCATTTTCTTTACATCCTCTGCATTAGCCACCTTTGAGGTTAAGCCACCTCGGACAATTTTCTGCATTTCTTGTACATAATGCATTTGGTAGTTTGTGTTTCCACCCCGATTGTCTACATAATTCGTATTAATTTTTTGATATTCCCAGTTCGGTGCCGTTTCACTTGATTCATAATTTAACGGCCATTGTCCTAAGTAAATGATCGCACGGTAACCGACAGCAAATGGTGTACTGTTCACAGTTGTTTCATTTAACATGCGAATCAATTCTGGATTTTCAATTTTCACCTTAGAAGATTCAATTAAATCCTTCGTCAGTTCACTAGGTTGTAAGGTCGGCATATCCTGCGTTGGGTTTGGATATGTATTTTCTTTTGTAATGTTTAGTACCGAGTTTGGAACTTGAACCTGTTGTTTCTTTTCCTTTTTTGCTTCAGGTGCAGCTGGTTTTTCAGCGTGTATAGTGGAAAAAGATAAGAGCGAGAAAAGAAAGCCAACGACTAGCGCATACAATAACTTTCTCATGTAGTGGAACTCCTTTCAGCTAACTCATAGATTTGATATTAGTTTTTTCGGAGTTCCATCAAATTATCCATTTGCCAAAAACTTCTACTATCTCTTAATTAAAACTCTTTCCCACATCAAACTAAAAAAAGCAATAAACGGCCCAAGACCAAGTGCCACAGCAAATGTACCTAACCCTATCGGCCCATGAAGGAGAACCGCAAAGCATAACGCTAGAACCTCACCAATCGTTTTGGCGGTTCCGAGAGTAATCTTGTATCTCTCCTTCAAGGCAATCATAAAATCATCGATGGGGCTCAGTGGCCATCTAGCCTGTATATACGTAGCGATACCTAATGAAATGAGTAGGATTCCCACGGAAAGGCTTATTAACTTAGGATAAAACCCTACAGGATGAAACCCATCAAACACAAATAATAACCACCCATCAATAAAAATCCCACTAATAGCGACCGTGATGGCGCAGGATACTTCAGGGATCGTCTTCTTGATCAGCGCATTCAAGAAGATGAGAAGTAGACCAATAATGATGGACCAACCACCAACCGTTAGCCCTAGTAAATGGGTCAAACCAACATTCAGTGAATCCCAAGGGCCAGCACCAAGATCAGCTTTTATGGTCAAAGAAGCACCTAAAGTCAAAATAGCAAGTCCACCAACATAGAACAATAACCGATGTATAAACAACGAGTAAATAAGCCCCCTTTCGCCAAATTGTAACAATATTGTAATGTTCTGAATATTTACATAAATAATTTTATCAGCTATAATTAGCTTACATTCTTAATAAAGGAGGATAGCAGAGCATACGCTTAACACTTTTTAAAGGAGGTTTGTAGTTTATCTTGTTATTCGTCTCTTCTTTAACGAAACCATTATCATAGAGAGGGAGTTGATAAACTAGAAAACAAGCGTCTGTATCTTTTTATTCCGACCTTGTCCAACATATTCTTGGAAATGTAAATATTACTTAAAAAAAAAATAAAAAAAAGACTCTGTACCGTTTCTTGATACAGAGTCTTTTTGTCCTTATAGTAAGTAAAAACCAATCCCCATAATAAAATAGGCAGCTAGCAAGGTCGCCCCTTCAAACCAGTTGGATTCTCCATCGTTTGCAATGATAATCGACAATAACACAGCCGACGCCATCGCAATCAGCTCTTGTATAGTGAATACTAATGGCATCGGTGTTGGGAAAAATAACGAAACTAACACAAGCGCTGGTGCAACGAACATCGATATTTGCAGGGTCGAACCCACCGCAATTTCTACTGCGATATCCATCTTGTTTTTATAAGCCATAATTACGGCCGATGCGTGCTCAGCAGCATTTCCGACAATGGCCACGATAATAACCCCGATGAAAAGCTCGGTCCATCCAAAGGTTTCTCCAACTACTTCAAAGGTATGAACGAGATTTTCAGAAACGTAAGCGACAGCAAGTGTGGCAATAAATAAAACTCCGATCGCTTTGTTTCTTCCCCATTCTGGTACCTCTTCTTCATGTTCTCCACCTTCCTGAGTGGTTTGGTAGACCCCTCGATGAGTAACCAGCTTAAAAAATAATGCCGCTAAATATAAAAGAATTAAAATCACCGAGATGCCAATGCTTAAGGACATTTTTTCCGTTGGTTCCATGGTCATCGAAAATACTTCAGGTATTACAAATGCAACAATCACGGCAAACATTAATAATCCGGAATTATGCCTTGCATCAAACACATTAAAGGTTTGTCTTTTATATTTTAGTCCGCCGACAAAAAACGAAAGTCCCGCCACCAATAAAAGGTTTCCAAGTACAGAACCGGTTAATGAGGCAAGCACGACACCCGTTAATCCAGCTTTTAACGCAAATACAGAAATAATTAACTCAACCGCATTACCAAAGGTCGCATTCAATAATCCACCTACCCGTGGCCCCGTAACAATAGCCAAGCTCTCGGTCGCTCTCCCCATGAAGCTAGATAACGCAATAATCGTTAAACAGTAGATAATAAACATAATAATGCTCGACCAGTGCATCATTGTACCAATCACAGATAACGGTACACCAACAAGGACCAATATCATGAATACTTTATTTGCCATAATGTCTTCCTTCTTCCATGTAAAATTTATCAGTTATAAAAACTCGGTAACGAGACAGATTATAGATAGCTTCTTAAAAGGAGAGATCGCCATGAATGTAAAAGATAAAGTACTACATATGTTTGATAAACACGCGATTGGAACACTCGCTACCATTCAAGATGGGAAACCGTTTAGCCGATTTATGCTCTTTTTTCACGATGGGTTGAAATTATATGCAGCTACTCACAAACACACGCATAAGCTAGATGATATAAATGCCAATCCGAATGTTCATATTTTACTCGGTCTAGAAGCAGGAAGCTTTACCAGCCATTATTGCGAAATGGAAGCAACCGCCTCTATTGAGGAATCACCAGACCTCCGGAAAAGATTTTGGGACGACTCGTTAGCTGAATGGATGTCGGGCTCGGATGATCCGAATTACGTATTATTAGCTTTTAAGCCAGAAAAAATACTATATTTTGAAAAAGCTGGAAGTGAGCCGGAAGAGCTAACCATGTAAAACGAGGGGCAGAAAAATTCTGCCCCTCCCTTTTATAATCACTTTGAAGCAATTTCAAACGTTTCAATGATCTCAATTTTTCCAATCACGGATTGAACCATCGAGCAGTTTTTCCGTGTTAATTCCATTGCCTTATGGATTTTCTTTTCGTCTAGGTTCACACCTTTAATCGTAAAGTGAACTTTAATCAACTCAACTCGATCCGCTTCCTCTTTGTTTCTTTCCACATCTGTAGCAATATGTATATCTTCAATCGTCATGCGCATCTTTTCAAGCACTTTGCGAAGAACTCCCCCGCTACATACAGCAACTGAAGCAACTAAAAGCTGATAAGGACGGAATCCGTAAGCTTCATCACCAGCCACATCTAATCTTCCATATGGTGTTTCTGTATAAAACCCAACATCCTTCATATGAAATTCCATTTTTTCTCACCTCGATATGATTTTTATACACATGAGACTACACTATTTTTCCATTTTTAAAAAGAACTTCAACACAAAAATTTGTTTCAACCTTCGAAATATTCTTGTATGATGGGAGAAGAAATATGAAGGAGAAACAATCATGAAAAATAGTAAATATGCTTTCTGGATCCTCGTCAGTATTGTAGCGATTTCAGGCTTTAGTCAAGGAATGCTGCTGCCATTAGTCGCGGTTATTTTTGAAAAAAGCGGGATCAGTTCCGGAATGAATGGAATGAATGCTACTGCTTTATATATAGGAATTCTTCTAGCCTCTCCTTTTATGGAGCAGCCGCTTCGAAAATTTGGATATAAAAACATTATTTTATTCGGAGGATTGTTGGTGGTCGTTGCCCTGGCCCTTTTTCCTTTGTGGCAAAACTTTTGGTTTTGGCTTTTGCTTCGCTTTTTCATTGGGATAGGCGACCACGCCCTTCACTTTGCCACACAAACGTGGATTACTTCTTCTTCTCCAGAAGCAACGAGAGGAAGAAATCTTTCGTTGTACGGATTGTTTTTTGGCATCGGATTTGCGGTTGGACCACTGATGACACCGCTTGTTAACATTAGTCCTTCCCTTCCCTTTATCATCTCATCAGGCATGTGTCTCATCGGATGGGTGTTTATTTTTGCCTTAAAAAATGAATATCCTGAGAATGATGAAGGGATTGGAGGCTTTAAAGACACGGGAAAACGGTTTGGTCAAGCTCTAAAGTACGGCTGGGTGGCATTTTTACCACCGCTTGCGTATGGTTTTTTGGAATCCTCATTGAATGGAATATTCCCGGTATATGCCCTCAGATCTGGTATTGAAGTGTCAGAAGTGTCGATCTTGCTGACTTCCTTCGCAGTGGGTGGGATTATTACACAGCTGCCACTCGGAATCCTTAGTGACCGCTTTGGTCGTCGAAAAGTGTTGATTGTTATTTTATTTCTTGGATTTACGAGCTTCTCAGCAGCGAGCTTTTTAGAAGAATCCTTCCTTGGCTTATTTATTTGTTTCCTATCAGCCGGAATGGTAGTAGGTTCAACCTTCTCGCTTGGAATAGCGTTTATGACAGATATTATGCCGAAAAATCTATTGCCTACAGGAAATCTGCTTTGCGGAATCGCCTTTAGCCTTGGAAGCTTAACAGGACCATCGATTGGTGGAGTCATCATACAAGCCTTCCATCAAATCAGCTTTTTCCATATCGTCAGCACGCTTCTTTTTTCCATCTTCCTTGTAATTGTTGTGTTTGGAAAACGGATGAAGGTAAACTTAGCCAGTGAAAAAAGTGTGTAATTCTCTAACTTTTTACTCATTTTAAAATTAAAACTATTACAATGTATGTAAACATGGTATATTCTCCACCCATCTAAGGAAGAAAAATATAATGAGCAAATCCCTTCTGAACTCATAAAAAATATGGTATGATGAACTTAATAAAATATAACCCAAGCAATTCTGCTGTCATCATTAGATGACAGCTTTCGTGTTTTTTAGGGGTAATGACTTTGATTATTTTTCTCAATTAGACGAATGGAGGAGAGAATATGAATACAGAATTAAAGGCTTTAGAGAGACCTATTGAAGCAAATGAAAGCTTTTTTGAAAAAATGAAGCCGCATGTGGAATTAATTGCTGCCATTACTAGTGGGGTTCTTATTGCGGTTGGCTGGACATTAGAAAAAATCGATTGGTCGACCGCTTCTATTGTTGCCTTTTTGTTCGCTTTTGTGATCGGTGGATTTGCTAAGGCCAAGGAAGGAATAGAAGATACAATTGCAGACAAGGAATTGAACGTAGAAATGCTGATGATTTTTGCTGCGATTGGTTCGGCCATTATCGGTTATTGGACAGAGGGCGCCATTCTTATCTTTATTTTTGCGATGAGTGGTGCACTTGAAACGTACACCATGAACAAGAGCCATAAGGAGATTTCCGCATTAATGGAGCTTCAGCCGGAAGAGGCACTCCTCATTCGCGGTGGATATGAGGCAACTGTTCATGTGAGCGAGCTTCGTATCGGAGATCATATTTTAGTAAAGCCTGGGGAACGTGTTCCTTCAGACGGGAAAATTATTAAAGGCCAATCCAACTTAGATGAAGCGGCGATTACAGGGGAATCGATTCCAGTAAGTAAAGGAATCGGAGAAGAAGTGTTTGCTGGTACGGTGAATGTTAATGGATCTCTAACTGTTGAAATCACGAAACCAAGCAGCGACACCCTATTTCAAAAGATCATTCAATTGGTTCAATCCGCACAAAGTGAAAAATCACCTTCTCAGCTTTTTATTGAGAAATTTGAAGGGACTTATGTAAAAGTTGTTCTTGCCGTCGTAGTACTTATGATGTTTGTTCCACATTATGTTCTTGGCTGGAGTTGGACGGAAACCTTTTATCGGGCGATGATTTTACTTGTGGTTGCCTCCCCTTGTGCGTTAGTTGCGTCGATCATGCCGGCCACCTTATCTGCCATTTCCAATGGCGCGAAGCACGGCATCCTTTTTAAAGGCGGGGTTCATCTAGAAAATCTTAGCCACCTGCAGGCCATTGCCTTTGATAAAACAGGAACTCTTACAAAAGGGAAGCCTGAGGTAACAGATATCATTGTGGCTGATGCTTCGGAAAGGCAGTCCCTTTTACAAGTAGTGGCATCCATTGAGAATCATTCGAATCATCCACTAGCTCAGGCAATTGTTACTTATGTAAAAAAAGAAACAGGATCTACGCTAGCTCATCCAGATAGCATTGAAGATGTATCAGGATATGGGGTGAGAGCAAGTCTTGACGGACTGGATTGGAAAATTGGGAAAGCTGACTTTGTTGGCAAGATCGAGGCAGAAACCTTTTCTAAAGGAATAGCCAAACAGCTCGCATCTGAAGGGAAAACGATTGTTTTTGTGAAGCAAAATGAGACGCTTGTTGCTCTTATTGCATTAAAGGATGTGGTACGTGAGGAAACAAAAGCGGCCATTGATTTGTTAAAAGCAAAAGGGATTTACACAATCATGCTAACGGGCGACAGTGAGAAAACAGCTGAAGCCATCGCTGGCGAAAGTCATGTGAATGAATATGTAGCCGAATGCCTGCCAGAAACAAAGGTGGAAAAGTTAAAAGACATTCGGAAGCGTTTTGGAACTGTTGCAATGGTTGGAGATGGAATTAACGATGCACCTGCCCTAGCAACCGCAAATGTGGGAATTGCCATGGGTGAAGGGTCAGATGTGGCACTTGAAACAGCTGATATCGTGTTGATGAAAAATGATCTTCCTCGTATTGCCGAAGCCATTACATTATCACAAAGAATGAATCGTATTATTAAACAGAATGTCATTTTTTCTATCACGGTCATCATGTTGTTAATCGCTTCAAACTTCCTCCAATTTTTAGACCTACCTTTTGGGGTCATTGGACATGAAGGTAGTACGATTCTTGTTATTTTAAACAGTCTACGTTTATTAAAGTCATAGAAAGAGCCGGGGATCTTCCCCGGCTTTTTAGCATGCTTTGTCTTTCATTTTGCTATATAGTGCGTTAATTTCTCCACCAATAATCATAATTACTCCCGACATATAAAACCAAATCATTAATACGATGATAGCTCCAATACTTCCATACGTTGCCGTGTAATTGCCGAAATTACTTACATAGTAGGAAAAGGCAAGCGAAACAAGAGCCCAGCCGATGGTTGCAAAAATCGCACCCGGCACCGCACGGACACATTTGAATTTTTTATTTGGTGCAATCCAGTAGAGACCGACAAAGACGGTAAACAAAATAAGCGAACTAACCACCCAACGTAGTGCATTCCAAATCGATAAAAATTCATCAGATAATCCAAAGGTAGAAAATAAGAAAAGGCCGATTTGTTTACCGAAAACAGGAAGCAATAAAGCGACAATAAAGACAAAGATCATCGCGAAGGTTAGCAGGATAGACATGCCCCTAGCGACAATAAAGGAACGACTCTCCTTCACATCATATGCATGGTTAAAAGCTTTAACAATGGCATTAATCCCATTTGACGCTGACCAAATGGTGGCAATAATACCGAATGACAGCAAGCCTCCATTCCTTTTTTCCATAATGTCGTTTAAGTTGGTTTCAATTAGTGTAAAGGTTTCTGTTGGAGCAAAATCTTCCACAAACCCTAGGAGCTCTGGTTGAGAAATGGGCAAAAACGAAACCAGCGTTGCTAAAAATATTAACAATGGAAATAAAGAAAGCAGAAAGAAGTAGGCTAGCTGTGCAGCCAGTCCAAATACATCATCCTGCAATACTCTTTTTGTAAGTAAGGTAAGAAATCTCAGATTAATAACCATTCCATTCCCCCTTGTTTACTATGAACTATTCCTCTTCCTTTTGAAATGCCTCTTTCGTTTCCTTTACAATCCCCGTTACCGCTGGTGTGACTTCGCGAAGTTCCTCCACCTTGTCAGCGATAAAAGATATATCTCCACTCACCTGCTCCACGGTTGAACGAATTTTTGTTGTTGCGTCCTTCACTTGTTCGACCACTTCATCTGGGTGCTTGATATAATAGGATAATTCTCCACTTGTCTTTTTACAGCTTTGTACAACAGCGTGTCTCGTGTCACGATCAAGCAAACTGATTGCCCCTCCAGCAAGAGCTCCCCAAAGAACACCTGTCCAAAACTTTTTTGTACCACTCATCTCATTTTCCCTCCCAGCTTGCATTCTCATTCGTTTGAATTTCTTGTAATAAACGTTCACAGCCGATCTTTAATAAATCAAACACTTCTTGAAAGTTCCCGGTAAAGTACGGGTCTGGAACATCCACTTTTTCTGCCTCCGGAACATAATCAAGTAGTTTTACAATTTTGGCACTCGACTGAAGAGACTTCAGCTTATGTATATTTTTTTCATTTTGAGAGTCCATTGCCACAATATAATCAAACTCGTTCAGATCAGCCGTAGCGATTTGTCTCGCCACCTGACCTTCAAAACTAATCTGATGCTGAGTTAATATATCCTGTGTTCCCTGATGAGGAGGCTTCCCAAGATGCCAATCCCCCGTACCCGCAGAGTCAACCGTTATTTTATGTTCTAATCCTTCCCTTTTCACTAAATCACGAAACATCGCCTCTGCCATTGGTGAACGACAAATATTCCCGAGGCATACAAATAAAACTTTTACCATAACTATTCCCTCCTTTCTACATTTTGTAGGAAAAGGAACGGCTTTTCAACCTTTCAGGAAGGAAGTTGTCGAAATTCATTTGACTTTTATAAGGGAACATGGAAAGATAATTTTACAAGCTTGCAGAAAAAGGGGAGAACAAACGATGAACTTATCTGAAAAATCAGTAGAAAACGTGGAATATATGATTGAAAAGATAAAAGAAAAGTTAAAGGTATTAAATTTAGGGGCCATCAAGCCATCACACTTTGATGAAAATATGTATGAAGAGCTAAAAGAAATTTATGATCTAGTCATGAAAAGAGATTCGTTTAGCCCAAGTGAAACGCAAGCATTAGCGGAAGAATTAGGGAATCTAAGAAAACAATAATGAGCCGATTTTTTTAACGGCTGCATGGCTCAGTTTACTATACTGAGCCATTTTTAATATCCTTTTTTGGTTGCCTGATGAGGGAAACAGCAGGTTTGATCAATAAGCGGAGAAATTTCTCTTAATTAGAAAATAGCATTAAAAATAGCAGAAATAGACGGAAAGATTCCGTCTATTCAGTCAAAAAACGTGTAAATGGGTGCTTTTCCTCTGCTTAATCGGAAAACCTCCGCTTATATCCCCTGAACAGAGCTCTACACTAAAGGATAACGGAAAATTCTCCGCTTATTTCAATATCCACACCAAAAATAAGTGTCAATTTCATAAATGTTGGCGATAAGCTCTTTTTTACTGGTCCAACACTTCAGTAATTAATAATGTATGATTCTCCCCTAATGAAACTTCTTTATTTGAATCTAAGTATCGCACAAATGGTCTTTGAAGATTTCCTTTTACCTTCGTCACTATCGCTTTTTGCCCATTGTTTAATATAACCTTTGTTCCAGGAATAAAGTGTGGTACCTCTTGGACGAATAGCTTAACAAGGTCCGTGCTAAAAAGCGTTCCACTTTTTGTCATGACGTACTCCATCACCTCATGGGGCGGAATTCCCTTTTTCGATAATGCGTTCTCGTACAGATTTGCGATACTGCAGATTTGAGCAAACTCATGTATTTCTTTTTCACGTAACCCTCTAGGGACTCCGCTACCATCAAAGGCTTCGTGGTGCTGATAGGCAACATGAGCTGAAAGCAAACTCACTTCTCTTGTTTTTCGTAAATATTCAAACCCTACCCTCGGATGATCATCCTCCAAAGGGGTTAGAACTTTTCCTAGGTCATGAAGCAATGTACCGACTGCTAAATCACGAATTTGCATTTGAGAAATTTGGTATTTTTTCGCAATTTGTAATGCAAGAAGGGTGACATTAACCGAGTGGGCATACTCTCGTAGGTCTTCTGCTAATGAAGAGGCAGGAATTAGTAGGATGGCCTTTCTTTTATTTACTTCCTCGACCAGTTTAATTGCGAGCTGTTGAATCGGTCTAATCGGAAGTTCTTCCTTTTTCTCTACCGCTTTATAAACCGCTTGTAGTACATCTACTGCATCCACCCATGTTGGAACATCGAGCATCTCCTCCATGGAAATTCCGAATGACTCTGCATCCTCTATAAATAAATATCGAATATCAAGATCGATTAACTTTTGCAAGTATGTTGGATGGATCGAGCGTCCTGCTGCAAGAAGCACCCTTTTCTGCCGATCAAATACCGGTTTGGCCAATTGCATGGTACTTGGCTCATATTCATCAATTCGAATTAATCTCATGATTACTCCCTCTACATTCATTATTATCCTAAGTATACAAATTGTTCGTCTCTATTTCTATTGTCCTTTACTCCTAAGTTTCGCTTTGTCTATAGGATTGACAGGGGAATAGTTTGGAAGGGTCCTCCAAATAATATGTTTGAGTGATCCAGATTGAAAGGAGGGATGCTTGAATGTTACGTAAATTTCTTATGATTTTACTTGCAGGTTTTCTAGTGACGTCTGTTGTTGCTTGTGACGACGAACCAGGAGAAGATGAGATTGGCGATGGCGAAGTACAAGATGAGGAATAAGACTTTTAAAAGGCTCTTTTCCAAAACAAGAAACTTTACGCTTTTAAAAACAAGAAGGGAACAGCACTAGTTACGTGTTGTTCCCTATTTTTAGTTATTGAGTCTTACACACCCATTTTACGGCGTTGATTGCTCACCTTTTTGGTTTGCTGGCTTTTCATTTTCTTTGTGGTTGCAGGACCGTTTGCGTTAGCTTTTCCGCCTGCTTGCTGATTTTTCTTTTTTTCAAGTTGTTGCTTGATCGCTTCTTGTAAGCTTATTTTCTTTTTTTCTGTTTCATGGTTTTCTGTCATGAGTCTTCCTCCATCTTGCTTCTAATAGTTTTTTGTTGATATGGATTGATTATTCACCTTGATCCGTTAGAATGATCGGACCATTCTTCGTGATGGCAATGGTGTGCTCAAATTGAGCTGAGTTTTTTCCATCCACAGTACGAGCGGTCCAGCCATTGGAATCCATCTTTGTTTCATAGCTTCCGACATTAACCATCGGTTCGATCGTAAATACCATTCCCTCTTTTATACGAGGACCTTTTCCTGGTAGACCAAAGTGCGGAACATCAGGCTTTTCATGAATGGAGGGGCCAATTCCGTGACCAATAAAGTTTCTTACGACCGAGAATCCCTCTCCTTCCACGTAGGTTTGAATCGCATGTCCAATATCTCCGATTCGATTGCCTACGACAGCTGCTTCAATTCCTTTGTATAAACTCGTTTTTGTTACTTCTACCAAGCGTTTTGTTTCTTCAGAAGCTTCTCCGACGATATATGTCCATGCGGAGTCTGCTAGAGCACTATTCACATTGACAACCATATCTATAGTGACAATGTCCCCTGTATTTAGAGGTTCTTTTCTTGGAAAGCCGTGACAAATCTCATCATTAATACTAGCACATGTTGCGTACTCATAACCTCGGTAACCCTTTTGTTGAGCAGTTGCACCATGCTCTGCTAAATATTTATCAACAAACTGGTCAATTTCCCAAGTAGTTATTCCTGGTTTGATCATTTTTTTTATTTCTTTATGACAAGCAGCCAGAAGCTCCCCTGCTTTTTTCATGGCCTCAATTTCACGAGGTGATTTTAAAACAATCATTTATCTCACTTCCCCAAATTCCAATAATGTATAGTCTTTATTGTACCTTCTATAGGTCTATATTAGCAAAGTATTCCTCTGTCTAATTTTGTTAGATAACCGCAAACAATAGTCAATCAAACGTTTGATTGAATTCCCTTCCCCCCTTTAAAATCAACAAACACAAAAAAAGAATTTGTCGAACAAAAAAAACAGGTTTCACCCACCCCCATCCCGGGTATAAAAGGGTGTCAGACACCCTTCGTGGACAAAATAGGCCATTCTGTCTTTTGGTGGTGTCTGTCACCGTTCGTGGACAGATTGGGTGGTTTTGTCCATTTGGGATGGACAGTGGATTTTTTTTTGTTACGCCCACAATTATCACTTACATTACGAATGGTATTGTGTATAATGCTACATAGAAGTATTAAAAACTGTTAATCAGCTTTTAATCACTAGAACCGTAATAACCATCCATTTGTGACTAACTAAAGAAAATTTTAAGAACGGAACCTACTATTTTCGTTCTGAATATGGAACTAACGATTTTTTTTTGCTATTATGAATTCATACAGAGAGATAGGTGAGTGATCTAGATGATTGGAGATCGTGTTAAGAAACTTCGTCTTGAAAAGAAAATGTCCATGTCTGAGCTAGCTGAACAAGCTGGTGTCGCGAAATCATACTTAAGTTCATTAGAAAGAAATTTACAAACGAATCCGTCGATCCAATTTCTGGAGAAAATTTCAGCTGTCCTTCATGTACCAGTTGACCATCTTATACACGAGCATCCAAATAAAGACGAACTTGACTCTGACTGGATGAAGCTTGTGAAAGAGGCAATGAACTCCGGGGTTTCGAAGGATCAGTTTAAAGAGTTTCTTGAGTTTAATAAATGGAGAAGTAATCAATCAAATAATGACTAATGCAAAAAGACAAAATCTAGGTGATTTTGTCTTTTTTTCAAAATAAAAAGCATTCCCATACGGTCTGACCCTAACAGAAATACCTTCATTCTATGTATGAAAACAACATGCTAGTATGCGAGTTTCTTTTTATCCTCTGATTTCAGTCTCTCCTAAAAATCTTCTAATCTCATCTTTCTCCAGGCCTAGCTTTTTTGCCTCAATGATCAACATCATCCACTCATAGTCTAGCTCTTCTACTGTCACTTCACTCGTTTCTAACATCCCTTAATCTCCCCCTAAAATACAATCGTATTCCAGGCAGTCCAGCCGTCTTAGCAAAAAACTTCCAACTACCTTAGACCTGCGACTTTGCGTCCCCCCTTTTCAGAAGGTTTGCCCTTTTCTGCGTTTTTCTCTCCCCGTATGATTAACTTATTTATCATTTTACTACTCGATTTTAGTAAATTGTGTAAAAATTTGTCATACACTTTAAAATTTTCCCAACTTTTTAGTTACAGTATTCGACAAACACCTCCATGAAAACCAATCTTAGCCTTTCAAACACATACAATTTTTTACATTTTTAAAATCAAGCGCAAAAAAACTATAAGCCTTCCTGTCGCCCACTGTCGAAATCATTTTTAAAATTTTCTGACTTCAAACAATTAAGTCTTTATTCCTAGTTTTTGTTTCTCGTATGCTTTTAATTTTCTTTGGATAGGAATGATATTTACATGTACCCTTTCAAGTGTAATTGCGTCAAAAAATGGTAACTTAGTTAGGTTATGGCCACAGATAGGACAGATCCATTCCCCTGCTTCCGAACTACTGTATGAAGGGCGATAACATTTGTCACAGTTTTTTCGGTACATTCACTCCACCTACTATTCTAATAGTTTCCGTTTCTTATTCTATTAAATTTCGTTCTATATAAAGAATATTTCACTTTTATTTTAGATGCTAGTGCTTTTAAACTAAACTCCTTAAACGGACCGTTTTTTCGTTATAATGAACAATTTCCTTCGATTTTCATCTCCTTTCTCCATATTTCTTACTTTTGTAATTTTTTAAAGAACAATTCGTTCGTTGTAATGTACATTTTACGAAGTTTGTAAATCTAGTACTATTTTTATGCAAATAAAAAAGGAATCAGTCCTTATGAGACTGACTCCTCAAAAATAATTTTTAAGATAGAGTGTTGAGTTGAACAGCTATTTTTGATCCGACATCAGCATTATTTTTCACCAATGCAATATTAGCTTCCAAACTTCTTCCTTCTGTAAGTTCTTTTACCTTTGCTAAAAGAAATGGAGTGACATTTTTACCAGAAATCTCGTTTTCCTTTGCTTCTTTTAATGCCGATTCAATTACACCATTTATAAATTCCTCTTCAAGAGCATCGGTTTCCGGGATTGGGTTGGCAATAACCACTCCACCCTTCAAGCCTAAATCCCACTTTGTACGAATCATGCTTGCTGCTTCCTGTTCATTTTCCACTTGAACGTTCACTTGGAAGGGACTTGTTCTAGTATAAAAAGCAGGAAGAACATCGGTACCAAAACCAACGACAGGCACCCCATGAGTTTCTAAATACTCTAGTGTTAATCCAATATCTAGAATAGATTTCGCCCCTGCGCACACAACAGCCACATTGGTTTGAGCCAGTTCTTGAAGATCAGCTGAAACATCCATCGTTACTTCTGCTTCACGGTGAACTCCACCGATCCCACCTGTTACAAACACTTCAATTCCTGCAAGCTCGGCACATATCATCGTCGCAGCTACCGTTGTTGCTCCATTTTTCTTCGTCGCAACTAAGTAAGGTAAATCTCTACGGCTTGCCTTTTCAATGTCCTTTCGTGTAGCCAGCATTTCTAACTCTTCGTCTGATAAGCCTATTTTAATTTTTCCGTTTAAAATAGCTATCGTTGCTGGTACAGCACCATTTTTACGAATTATGTCCTCTACTTCCTTTGCCGTTTGTACATTTTGTGGGTACGGCATCCCGTGAGAGATGATGGTCGACTCTAATGCCACGACTGGTACATTATTTTTTTTTGCCTCTAAAACTTCTTGTGAGTATTCTAAGTATTTTTCCATGTTTGTTTGCTCCTTAGTGGAAATTATGTTGAAAAGCTTCTTGTAGCTGTTGATGATTTAATGACGGGTTAACCGTTTCCTCCGTTGCTAAAGTAAGCATTGAACATGCCATACCAATTTTACAGGCATCTTCCGTTTTTAAGTCACGTAAATAGGCATACACAATTCCTGCAACCAGTGCATCTCCTGCACCCGTTACATCTACAACATCAACCTTTGGCGGTAACAACACACCCGCTTCATTTGCCTTTGTAAAGTAAATAAGTCCTTTGTCTCCGCGAGAAATGACCACTCTTTCAACGCCTTTTTTCATAATTGCTTCTGCAGCTTTAAAAAAGTCACCTTCGTCTTTGATTGGTGTCCCAGCTAATGCCTCTGCTTCGTCCTTATTTGCAATCAACCAAGCCACTCCATCAAGATTGTGTGGCAATTTCTTAATTTTCGGAGCTGAAACAGGAGTAATCACGAGGGGAATCGCTTCTTCTCTACAACGACCAATCACTTTTGCGAGCACTTCAGAAGGGAAGTTTGTATCTATCATGACAAGCTCTGTTGATGCTAGAAAACCCCAGCGCTTTTCAACAAACTCTAAATCGACACGATCATATATCCCCATATCTGCTAAAGCAACCGCCATTTCTCCATCCACATCCAAAACAGCCGTGTACGTTCCCGTTGCTTCATTAGGAAGAATTTTTGAAGGCTCTATGTCGACGAAAGACCTTGTATAGTCTAGTAACCATTTTCCTTCATGATCATCACCTACAACGCTCATAAGTGAAACATCTAATCCTAGCCTTCCCAAGTTCTCAGCAATGTTCCTTGCCACCCCTCCGCAAGAATTACTAGTACTTGCAGGATTGGATGTTCCTAACTGAAGCTTATCGATCACTTGCATTTTCCTATCCACATTGGCTCCGCCTATACAGATCACCTGTTTTTTATTAGGTAATACATACGCCCGACCTAATAGTTTTCCTTGCTTTGTTAGAGAAGAAATATAACCAGCAACAGCCGACCGAGACAAGCCCGTCCTTTCCGCCAACTCATTTTGAGATATAAATGGATCTCTTTTAATCAGTCCAAGTATTGTTGCTTCCTTATCACTCATAATTCACCTCATGACAGTAAAGACATTTGTCTTTATTATAAACTTTTGTTCACTAATTTACTACCTGTTTTCTCATTATCTGGAAAATATTATCGATCGAGTTCCACCTAAGATTATTGTCAATTGCTAAATTTGTATATTTTTTGAATTTTATTTGCCATATATGTAAACAAACACTATAATAAAAGTAGATTCAACCATGTGTGAAGGAGGTATTTCCATGACCGTTGTTCACATCTTGAATTTTACCATTCCAATTGCATGCATACTCTTTGCTGGGATTTTAATGGATCGAATGTGTAAACCGGAAGTACCACAACCTGATAATAACAACGATTAGTTCTTGTGTTTTGCGTTTCTTGTAAGCGCTTCCTAATGAATAATCCCTTGTATCTCTTTTTGGCCACTCTTTGGAGTGGTCCTTTTTTATTTTTAATAATATAGAAAAAACTGAACCTATGATAGGCTCAGTCTGCCGTTCTTGGTAAAATTAAAATTTCTACACGACGATTTTTCGCTTTTCCTGCAGCATCTTCATTTGAAGCAATAGGTTGAAATTCTCCATATCCCTTCGCACTAAACCAACTTGGGTCAAGCTTGTCGTTTTCCAGTAAGATCTTCATAAAGTTAATGGCACGCATGACACTTAGCTCCCAGTTAGAAGAGAACCTTGCATTTTTAATCGGAACATTATCTGTATGTCCACTGATAATCACACTTCGCGCTGGATCCATAACGAGTAAATCTGAGATCTCTCTAACAATGGTTAAATCTTGCGTTCTCACCGAGTCACTGCCCGATTCAAATAAAACATTGTCTCTTATCGTTACGTGTAGTCCGTCATCTTCGAGAGTGGTTTCAAGTTTGTCCTCTAACCCTTTGCTCGTTATATACTCATTCACCTTTGCTTGAATAGCTTGGAGCTCAACCTGTTCCGCTTGTTCTGCTAGTTGCTGCTTTTGCTCTTCCGTCATCCCTTCAGATTGAGCTTGTGATTGTTCGGTACTTTCAGAATCATTTTGCTGCTCGTCTGGTGCTGTTGCTCCTTCTTCAGGAATCGGGCTCGGAAACTCAAATATCCCCGTTCCACTCGTAAACTGAGCGTTAAACACTTCGGCCATTGCTTGAAACTTTTTCGCATCCAACGAACTCATTGAGAATAATACGATAAACAAAGCAAGTAGGAGAGTTAAAAGGTCAGCGTAAGGAATTAACCAAGATTCGTCAACATGCTCCTCATGATGATGCTTCTTATGTCGCTTACTCATTTGCCGGCTCTCCTGTCGCAGCTAAGAACTTCTTCTTTTCACTACCTGGTAGGTAAGAAGCTAACTTTGTTTCAATGACTCGAGGAGCTTCCCCTTCTAAAATGGATAGAATCCCCTCCACCATCATTTGTTTAATTTTCACTTCTTGCTTTGACTTTCGCTTCAATTTGTTTGCAAATGGATGCCATAGTACATAACCGGTAAAAATACCTAATAGGGTTGCAATGAACGCAGCACTGATCGCGTGGCCTAGTCCCTCGATATCATTCATGTATCCAAGGGCAGCTATCAAACCTACTACCGCTCCAAGTACCCCAAGGGTCGGAGCGTACGTACCTGCTTGTGTAAAAATCAGTGCACCAGATTGATGTCTTTCTTCCATCGCTTCAATTTCTTCCGATAGCACGTCGCGAATATAGTCGGCACTTTGTCCATCGACCGCTAGCGATAGTCCATTTTTTAAGAAATCATCGTCTACTTCGTTTGTTTTAGACTCTAGAGCTAATAGTCCCTCTTTACGAGCTAGCTGCGCCCAATCCGAAAACATTTTAATTAAATCCACTGGGTTTGGTAGCTTGTCTTCCTTAAATAGCTTTCCGAAAAGCTTGGGCACTCTTTTGATTTCACTTGTTGGGAATGCGATTGTTACAGCCCCAACCGTTCCTAACAAAATAATTAAAAGTGCCGCGGGATTCACTAGTTGCACTGGGCTAACGCCTTTAAAGAACATTCCCACTAATACCGCCACGACCCCTACGACAACACCTATTACCGATGTTTTATCCATACTTCATTCTCCTGTCTTTTCCCTTTAGTATCTTGTATGATAGAAGTCCTCTTTCTATCAACCTACTACCTTTTATTTCGGCTAATTATGTCATTTTTTTAGGGAATATGTAAAAAATTATATTTGAAGATGTGACAAAAAAATGCCTAAAGGGTATCCTTAGGCACTAAAATAACTTCTTATTTATTTTTTGCTCATAATTTTTAAAAATAGAGGAGTTTGTATTCACCCGGCGTTTGGATAACATACTGTTATAACGCAACATCTTTTCATTTAATTTTTTCTGTAAACCAATTCTTTGATCATCGTCATCACAGGATTTTAACAGAGATTCTATAGACATCATTTCCTGCTTGAGTGCATGTTCTTCCGGAGAATACCCCGCATTTTTCAAGACGGTAAATGCCATACGAAGTTCCTCAGGAATGGCAGATAAATCATCAAGCTTTAAAGGTTTCCCATAGCCAGGTAAATGATCGAATTCTCCATTTTCCATCGCCTTACGAATGCGTTCCTCTGAAATACTTTGAGAAAAATCCATGAACATCCCTCCTTCCCTTATTATACCTTGTATAGTGGAAAGCGAGGAAGTTTTCCATCATTTGCTTTTTAACTTTGATCAGGCATCCAGTTTGCTGGGACACCTTTCCCTGTATTCTTGGCATGCTGAAGGGCCTGCATAAGCCTAACATGCTCATAAAGGTTTCGTCCGACTTCCCTTGGATAGACGAGTTTAGCAACAATGATTTGTTCAGGATCTATAAAAAATGAGGCTCTAAAAGCAGCACCTGTTTTCTCATCCAGTACTCGATACGATTGGGAGATCGCATGAGTTCTGTCACTCAACAAAGGGTAGTAGACATTTTGTAAAGAGGGAGTGGTTTCTCGAAACACTTTATGTGAATAGATGCTATCTGTGCTAATAGCCAAAACCTCAACATTCATTGCTTGAAAATAAGGATAAACAGCAGCGACCGCCGCTAGTTCTGTCTCTCAGACGGGTGTAAAGTCACTTGGATAGAAAAACAAGAGAAGCCATTTCCCTTTATATTGCTCGAGTTCAAATGTTTTGATTTCTCCATTTATAAATCCTTTTGTCGAGAAGATTGGAGCTTGATCGTCTCGCGTCGTACAAAATGGCTGTTGCTCATTTTGAGATAGATTAGTCACTTGGATCCCCCCTCTTTTTTAAAATTTACAACCCATTACTTTCTATAAATATGCATGAACCTTCTGAACTGTCCTGTTTCTTTTCTACATAGAAGCGAAATTTTCCGGAAAAGCTAATTTTGAGGAAAGGAGTGTGGAAAAATGAGTCGCGGAAAAGATTTTGAGCATAAGAAAAAGGGACATCCTGGGAAGTTTCCTGAGGGGACTCTTGTTGAAAAACATACAAAGGACGCAATTGGCGATGAGGAATTTCTTGTCGTACGTGAAGCGTTTAAAAATCGAGTAGAAACTAGAGACGTGGAATAGACCTTGCAATCGCAAGGTCTTTCTTATTTATCCAGCGCCATGAGCTATTCTTATTCCCCTTTTCTTTCGTTTTCCTGTATACTTATCCCGAGCAAATGGAAATTCGGAGGATAAATAATGAAATCACTCGTACTCGCTGAAAAGCCAAGCGTAGCTAGAGAAATTGCGCGCGTTCTTGGCTGTACGCAAACACATAAAAGCTATATTGAAGGGCCGAAGTATATTGTCACTTGGGCACTTGGACATTTAATTGAGTTAAAAATGCCTGAGCATTATGATACGAAATACAAGCAATGGAATTTAGAAGACCTACCGATCATCCCTGATCAGATGGGGCTTAAGGTGATGAAACAAACCTCTCACCAGTATAAAGCGATCGAGTTTCTTGCCAAGCGTAAAGACGTGAAGGATTGCATTATCGCCACCGACGCGGGACGTGAAGGGGAGCTTGTTGCGCGCTGGATTTTAGAAAAAATCCGCTGGAATAAACCGATTAAGCGTTTGTGGATCTCATCCCATACAGATCGTTCGATTAAAGAGGGATTTGCTAAGCTCCGTCCTGGTAGCGAGTATGAAAATTTATATGCTTCAGCGGTTTGTCGAGCGGAAGCCGATTGGTTAATTGGACTGAATGTGACTCGTGCTTTAACCACCAAATATAAGGACCCACTCTCTGCAGGTCGAGTGCAAACTCCAACTCTTGCGTTAGTAATGGATCGCGAAAAAGCCATTCAGACATTTAAGCCACAGGAATACTGGACGATTTCTGCCCAAATTGGACCTTTAAAGACAGATTGGGAAGAAAATGGAGAGAAGAGAATTTTTTCAAAAGACAAAGCAGATCATATTTTAGCAAAAGGTAAAGGACAAAAAGCGGTCGTTCAGTCGATCAATCGTACCGCAAAGTCTGAACAACAGCCGCTGCCCTATGATTTAACAGAGCTGCAACGTGATGCCAACAAGCGCTTTGGCTTTTCAGCGAAAAAGACATCGAGCGTATTGCAAAAATTGTATGAGCAGCACAAGCTCGTAACTTACCCGCGTACGGATTCTCGTTACCTTACGACGGATATGGAAGCGACGATGCTCGACCGAGTCGAAGCGATTGCTGGAGGCTATAAAGAAGAAGTACGAAGCATTCTAGCTAACAAGGGTAGGGTAGTTGCAAAACGGGTGTTTAATAATGAGAAAGTAACCGATCACCATGCCATAATTCCTACAGAAGAGCGATTATTTCTTCGTGATTTAGAATCAGATGAACGGAAGCTCTACGATTTAATTGTGAAGCGATTCCTTGCTCTGTTTTACCCTGCCTATCAGTATGAAACTGTTCGTGCCGTATTTGATGTGAACGGGGAGTCCTTCTCAGCGAAGGAAACGGTCGTGGTTGATGCAGGTTTTAAAGCTATTACAGGAAAAGATCAGGAGCTAAGTGGCCAAAAGCTCGGACAGATCACGAAGGGACAGTCCTTCTCGATAGGTCAGGTTCAGGTAGAGAAAAGGTTAACCGAACCCCCTGCTCGATTCTCAGAGTCTGATATTTTAGGTCAAATGGAGAAATACGGGCTTGGTACCCCTGCGACTCGCGCGGAAATTATCGAAAGAATCATTGAAACTGAGGTTGTTGAACGGAAAAATGGACGTTTGCATCCGACTCCTAAAGGAAAGCAATTGATGGATCTTGTGAATGAGGAGCTTACCTCTCCTGAGCTTACCGCACAATGGGAAAAAGAGCTTGAAGCTATTTCACGTGGCAAAGGAGATCCAAAGCAATTTTTAAAACGAATTCGTAAGCAAACCGAGCAATTGATCTCTGAAATTAAGACGAGTGATAAATCGTATCGCGCTCATAACTTAACGGGATCCAAATGCCCAGAGTGCCAATCTTTGTTAAAAGAGAGAAATACGAAAGAAGGCAAGATTCTCGTTTGCTCGAGCTCGGAATGTAACTACCGAAAGCGTAAGGATCCAAAGCTTTCTAACAGACGCTGTCCTCAGTGTAAAAAGAAAATGGAAATGCACGAAGGAAAAGCTGGCTTGTACTTCCAATGCCGGAAGTGTAACGTGGTTGAGAAAGCAGAGGAACGAAAGAAAGCGGTCAATAAACGCGAGGAACGAAAGCTTGTCCAGAAGTACACCCAAAAAGATGACAACTTCGGAAACAGCCTCGGAGACTTATTAAAAGCAGCATTAGAAAAGAAAGAATAAAAGGAACGCTTAGGCGCCCCAGGCACCTAAGCGTTTTTTCAGGAACAAAACTGTCCGCCCCACACGGACAAATTAGAACAATCTGTCCACGAGCGGTGACAGACACCCTAAAAAGACAGAATGGGTAGTTTTGTCCACGAAGGGTGACAGACACCACAAAAAGACAAATCATGTAGCTTTGTCCACGAAGGGTGACAGACACCATAAAAAGACAAATCATGTAGTTTTGTCCACGAAGGGTGTCTGTCACCGCACTTGTGTCACCGCAATTGTCACGGTAATTAGGAGGTTTTCAGCATGAGAATACGCGAGTGGGATTCCAATTTGAAGGTTCGTTTGTTTGGTGAGGCGTTAATGAACATTACCTTTTGGATGTTTTTTCCCTTTTTAACAATATATTTTGCCGATGAGTTCGGTAAAAGCCTCGCTGGTTTGTTATTAGTTCTTTCACAGGTTTTATCAGTTTTTGCTAATCTTATAGGTGGCTATTGTGCCGATAGATATGGTCGTAAACGAATGATGGTTCTTTCTGCCTTTGGCCAAGGTATTTGCTTTATGTTGTTCGGATTTGCAGATTCACCGTGGCTTCAGTCTCCATGGATTGGCTTCCTCTGTTTCTCGCTTGTTGGATTTTTCGGATCCATCTACTGGCCAGCCAGTCAGGCCATGGTCGCAGATGTGGTCGACGAGAAAAATCGAAGCAGCGTGTTTGCTGTCTTTTACACATCGATTAACATCGCAGTTGTGATCGGTCCTCTACTGGGAGCGATTTTCTATGTGAATCACCGCTTTGAGCTGCTCCTTATCGCTGGGATTGTTTGTGTCGCTCTTGCTGCAGTCCTACAAAAATGGACACGTGAAACAGCACCAACATACGAATACAAGGAAAGCACCACCACGAAGTGGTATTCGTTCGTTGGTAATCAGCTGCGCGACTACAAAGTCATTATCAAGGATCGAATCTTCCTTTTATTCATCACTGCAGGGATTCTATCCGCACAAACCTTTATGCAACTCGACTTGCTCATCCCAGTCTATACAAAGGAAGTCGTTCATAACCAAACTCTCCTCGCAATCGGCAATTGGTCATTAAGCGTTGGTGGGGAACAAGCCTTTGGTTTCATCCTTGCAGAGAACGGCTTGCTTGTTGCTCTTTTAACCGTAGCCATTACTAAATGGGTCATTGGTTTTCAGGAAAGAAATGTATTTATCATCTCTTCCCTGCTATATGCCATCGCCATTATCGCCTTTGGCCAAACAGAATGGATATGGGGACTTGTATTCGCCATGGCTATTTTCACTCTAGCAGAACTGCTGGTTGCCGGATTACAGCAAAGCTTTATTTCAAAAATAGCTCCTGAGCATATGAGAGGGCAATACTTCGCTGCAGCAAGTCTAAGATACACCATCGGTCGAACCATTGCACCGATTTCCATTCCTTTGACCGTTTGGATCGGCTATGAATGGACCTTCTTTACCATTGCTGTTCTTGCTATCATTAGTGCCGTGATCTATTGGATTATGTTTTCAAGGCTGAATCACAAGCAGCAACCTTTAACAGATGCAAAAGGCTCTGCATAGGAGCTAAAATCGCCGCCCCATCCTGTATAAAAAAACCTTTCGGGTGGCGAATTTGTTTTCTTTTTCTAGAAAAAACGAATACAATAAGAAAGAAGAATCCATAAAAAAAGGAGACTATACATATGAGCTTTCAAGCTAATTTAGAAAAATACGCAGAGCTGGCTGTTAAAGTGGGCGTGAATGTCCAACCTAACCAGACACTCGTTATCAATACATCACTCAACTCTGCTGAATTCGTTCGCCTAGTTGTTCGGAAAGCCTACGAAGTTGGTGCCCATAATGTTATTGTCAACTGGCAAGATGATGAAGTCTCACGTACCAAGTACGATTTAGCACCAGATGCTGCTTTTACAGAGTATCCTGAATGGCGAGCACGAGAAATGGATGAACTTGCCGACAAAGGCGCTGCCTTCATGTCCATCGTTTCTTCAAGTCCAGACCTATTAAAAGGTGTCAACCCTGAGCGCATCGCAAACTTTCAAAAAGCTGCAGGTACAGCATTAAGTAACTACCGTAAAAAAATTCAATCTGATAAAGTGAGTTGGACCGTTATTGCAACACCTTCTCCTGCTTGGGCTGCTAAAGTATTCCCAGACGCAGCACCTGAAGAACAAGTGAGACTCCTTTGGGATGCGATTTTCAAAGCAACTCGTGCAGATCTAGACAATCCAGTGGAAGCATGGAAAAAGCATGACGAGACACTTCACGAGAAAGTTGCTTACTTAAACGAACGTCGCTACAAAAAGCTACACTATACCGCTCCTGGAACAGACTTAACGATTGAACTTCCTGAGAAACATATTTGGGTGGGTGCCGGCAGCATTAACGAACAAGGAAACCACTTTATGGCCAATATGCCTACAGAAGAAGTCTTCACTGTTCCACACAGAACCGGAGTGAACGGATATGTAGCAAGCACCAAACCGCTTAGCTACGGTGGAAATATCATTGATAACTTCACCATTACTTTTGAAAATGGACGTATTGTCGATGTAAAGGCCGAGCAAGGCGAGGATATTTTAAAACGGCTCGTTGATACAGATGAAGGCTCACATTATTTAGGAGAAGTTGCATTGGTGCCGTTCCAATCACCCATCTCTCAATCCAATGTACTTTTCTACAACACCCTTTTTGATGAAAATGCATCTAACCATTTAGCGATCGGAAGTGCCTACGCATTCTGTATTGAAGGTGGAAAAACGATGTCTGCTGAAGATCTTGAAAAAAATGGCCTGAACGAAAGCATCACACATGTTGATTTCATGATCGGCTCAGCTGAAATGAACATTGATGGTATTACAAAAGATGATCAAACAGAACCCGTATTCCGAAACGGAAATTGGGCTTTCTAACTCGATACTAATAGCTGGGGTTCCTAACCAAGCATGAGACTGTAGTCAAATTCGTAAAATTTAGAGTTTGCCTACAGTTTTCTTTTATTTATCCACTGTTAAAGGTATATCAGATGCCTGAGTATTGACCCAGTGGTTTTCAGAACTTAGTTTTGTGATTATGACGTGGAATACTTAGCCAATCCTTTAACAGCTAAACTGCTGATTG
This sequence comes from Bacillus sp. (in: firmicutes), assembly GCA_011524525.1. GTDB lineage: Bacteria > Bacillota > Bacilli > Bacillales > Cytobacillaceae > Robertmurraya_A. The sequence continues at coordinate 30,999 of WTKE01000108.1, forward strand.
GAGCGGAAATCAGCCTTTTCTCTACCGTATCAAATAATAAAAATTTCCCCTCACATGGTCTAAACCCTCCAACTTTCCTATATTTTATAACATGGATCATTCCATACACTTAAAAGGAATGGGTGAGGTCTAGATGTATGTGGTAACTTATTATGATAATAGGACTGTTTTATTAACTCAGTTACTCAAAAATCTCCCTGCAGAAGGGGAAAATGTTAAGATCAAAGGGAGAAAAGGAAAGATTACGGCCGTTTCACCCATCGATGAAAAGATTGTTCACGTAAACGTTGCTCTTGAAGCAGTTAATAAAAATAAACTTGCAGTACTGGATAATTCCAAAAAGAAAAAGCGATAAAAAAAGCATGAGGAAATTCCTCATGCTTTACTTATTGTCGTTATTTTTCCCTTCCACTCCAGCACCTAACTCCTCAAAGCTTTTTACTTTTCCGTGAGGGTGCTGATTCTCTTTTCTCTGCCTCCACTGGCGTTCTTCTTGACTCTTCGATTTTGTCATCACAGATGCTCCTTTTCAAATAAATTCTTATTTATTTTCTCAGGAACTACTATAACTTATGTAATCATCTTGTTTTTTACAAACAAACCCAGCGACCTCGGGTACCAGGATAACTGAAAGAGACTATTGCAATGAAATTCGAATTATGGGAGGATAAAAATACATATATATATTGTTAAGATGAATTTAGGAGTGAATAATGTGGACCAGTTACATATTGTCGTTTCTGGTAAAGTTCAAGGAGTTGGCTTTCGATACTATACGCAAATGAGAGCCGCACAATATGGAGTGACCGGCTGGGTTAAAAATATGGAGGATGGCAGCGTAGAAATCATTGCTGTCGGTCAACCGGAGGACCTCCAGCTTTTTATAGAGTCCGTAAGAGAAGGAAATCCTTTCTCTAAGGTCAACAACATGGAAATACATACAAGGGAAAAAACCGATCCATATCCATCCTTTAAGATTAAATATTAGGTTACAATAAACTGGCCAAGGTGGTATTGGCCAGTTTTTTTGAAAACAATCACTCACTATCCTCCGTTATTCGTCCCCCATAACCATGGGGCTTTGGAGCATTTTTCAAATGTGTCGTCCCTTTTGTTTCAACATCTGCTTCATAGGAGTTTGTCTTAAATTGCTTTTCGGACTTTTTTTTCAATTCGCTCACCTCCCTCTCTACCTTTCCCAAACAAGAAATAATCAAGCCCACTAAACTTTTACCAATAAATAACCAGGAACTACAGCTCTACAAATGCACATATTAGCTTTGTGCACTAAAGGAGGTGTCTATTTAATGAAAACCACAACACTCGGCGTACACGAAACACTTGAACTACATGAACTGATGACATTTAAGAGTCTGTGTCTAACAAAATCCTCCACGATGAGTGGATTTGTACAAGATAATGAACTCATAAACCTTCTAAAACAGGATGTTAGTCAAACAAAAAATCATATTCAAACATTGCAACAGTTTGTACCACGAAAGGAGCAATAACCCAATGGACCAGTCCGGACAAAATAACAATAATTCTTTGCAAAGCGTTGACCCGATGGTTTCAAGCCCATATAACTTAACTCAAGCTGGAATGGGAGATCGTATGGCTGGTGCAAACCAATCAGGTCAAATGAGCGCAATGACTGAGCAAGTTATTGCTACTGATTTACTAATGGCAGCTAAATCAGCTATCAAAAATTATGCCAGCGCTATTTCTGAATGTGCAACACCAGAGTTGCGCCAGGCTTTGACAGAACAACTAAACGATACCATTCGTTCCCATGAGCAAATCACTAACTACATGATTAACAAAGGATACTATCACCCAGTCGATGTCCTTGAACAACTACGACTTGACCAGCAAGCGACTCAAACAGCTTTAAACCTACAATAATTACTTAGCCTTGAAGGTATTTCCTTCAAGGCTTGAACAAATGGAGGGATTCTAATATGACTTTTTGGGATGCATCGATACGAATCACCTTTACCTTTATTACATTGTTTATCATGAGTCGTATTTTAGGAAAAAAGTTAATCGCTCATATGACATTTTTTGATTTTGTTGCTGGAATTACGATTGGTTCCCTCGGAGCCTCTTTTGCTTTTAGCCATACGATTCCTATTAGTATTGGAATTTACGGGATTATCCTTTTTGCCCTAATTGCTCTTATCACTGATGTGTTATCCATTAAAGTATATGCTACAAGAAAGATCTTTAACGGCGAACCGTTGCTCATTATTAAGAATGGGAAAATTCATGAAGATGGAATGTCTAAAGCGCGATTAACGGTGGATGACCTTCTCTTTCTTCTTCGAAAGAAAAATATTTTCTACCTTGATGAAGTAGAATTTGCCTTTCTTGAGACGGATGGGACGGTTTCTGCTCAAAAAAAAGGAACTCAACAATTCACGAAAAATATTGACTTCAAAATCAATCCGATATCCCGTGGGATACCACAAACGTTTATTATTGATGGAAAAATTATGATGGAGAGCCTTGAGGCTGCCGGGAAGGATCAAAACTGGATAAATTCTACCCTCAAAGAACATAACATTCAAAAAGTCAAAAACGTAACTGTTGGTCAGGTTGATGAGCAAGGAAAGGTTTATCTGGACAGTAGTACTGATAAACAGTAAAAAAGACACCCTCTAAGGTGCCTTCCATTAAACTTGCGACTCATATACATCCTGACTTGACTCTACCACATACTCAGGCTTTGACTTACCAGCTTTGGCTTTATGCCCGGCAATATGATCGGGGTGCTTCTCCCAATTTTTCCAATCTGATTCAGATTTCCAGCGAATCATCACGATGACTTCTTCATTCCCACGACGGCTTTTTTTCAGCAACACTTGCTTATCAATAAAACCAGGCTGCTCTGAAATCAATCCACCTTGCTTCGAAAAGCGTTCGATTACTTTTGAAGAGTGTCCCTCTTCAACTACGATTTTTTTCATTTGATAAAACATTGAGATAGCCTCCTATTTTGTAAAAAGCCGGAACGATGTCCGGCTAATCACGTATTAATTAAGTGCTGCTTTTACTTCTTCTACCATAGATATTGTGGATTGAACTCCATTTCCAGCGATATACCAGTTAACTGCATCAAGATAAATAATCTTTCCATTCTTAAATGCGTTTGTTTTCTTCACTAACTCATTTTCAATCGTTTCTTTTGCACCCACTTCTCCACCAACGGCAGCAGAGCGGTCGATAACAAAAATCACATCTGGATTTTTCTCTAGAATGTATTCAAATGTAATACTTTGACCGTGTTGAGATACTTCAAGATTTTCATCCACTGCTTTGAATCCAAATGCATCATGAACAAAACCATAACGTGAACCTGGACCGTATGCACTTACTTTTCCTTCATTTGCTAATAAAATTAATGCTTTGCTTTCAGAAGCTGAAGCTGCCTTGTTAACTTCATCGATGCTTGCCTTTAACTCTTCTACTTTTGAATCAAGAACATCTTCTTTTTCAAAAATTTCAGCTAAAAGTTCAAAGTTCTTTTCAAGCGAAGACATATAGTTGGTATAATCCACATCAATAAAAACAGTAGGAGCAATTTCAGCAAATTGGTCATACAATTCCGCTTGTCTTCCAGAAATAAAAATCACATCTGGCTCTAAGTGATGAATGGCTTCAAAATCAGGCTCTTTTAATCCACCTACATTGGTATATTCAGAACCAGCATATTTTTCTAAGCTTTTTGGAATTACGGCTTGTGGTACACCCGCCACTTCTACCCCAAATGCATCTAATGTATCAAGAACACCAAAATCAAATACTACGACCTTCTGAGGGTTCTTTTCTACAGTCACTTCTCCATATTCGTGAGTAATCGTTACTTCTTCTTTTTCTCCTTCAGTGCTTGCAGCCGTGCTCGCTTCCTCTTTGTCGCCACATGCAGCTAATAAGAAAAGCATTGTGAAAATAAGAGTAAATAAACCAAGCTTTTTCATCTTTCTATCCCCTTTTTTATGAATTAAAGTACACGCAGATTCTGCAATTGTTCATTTCTTGAATCGGAATATCCATATCATAAATTTCTTTCAAAGCTTTTGATTGGATAATCTCATTTGTTGGTCCATCTTTTACAACCTTACCATCCTTTAGAGCAACGATACGGTCCGAGTAGACAGAAGCAAAATTGATATCATGGAGAACGATTACAACCGTTTTTCCAAGCTCATCCACCAGACGGCGTAAAATTTTCATAATCTGCACAGAATGCTTCATATCCAGATTATTTAACGGCTCATCCAGCAAGATATACTCGGTGTCTTGAGCAATAACCATCGCTATAAAAGCTCGCTGCTTTTGCCCCCCGGACAACTCATCTAAGTATCTGTCCTCCATGTCCTTCAACGCCATGTATTCAATGGCTTGGTCAACCATTTTCTCATCCTCAGCCGTTAAACGGCCCTTTGAATAAGGGAAGCGACCGAATGAAACCAGCTCACGAATCGTCAAACGAACATTCATATAATTTGATTGCTTTAAGATCGATACAATTTTTGAAAAGTCATTGGACTTCATCTTTTTTATATTCGATTGATCAATGAGTACCTCACCTGTATCTGCATCTAAAAGACGACTGACCATCGATAACAGAGTGGACTTTCCTGCTCCGTTCGGGCCGATAAAAGAAGTAATCTTCCCTCTTTGAATCGAGACAGTTACATCTTCTACGACTTTCTTTTTTCCATAAAACTTCGAAAGTGCTTGAACTTGTATCAAGATGATCGACTCTCCTTTAGCAGTAAATAAATGAAGTACACGCCACCAATGAAGTTAATAATGACGCTAAGTGTCGTTGAAAAAGTAAAGATTCTTTCTACCACCCATTGGCCACCAACGAGGGCAATGATACTAATTAAACCAGCTCCACTGATCAGAATCTTGTGTTTATAGGTTCCAAACAATTGATAAGACAGGTTAGCAACAATCAATCCAAAAAACGTAATTGGCCCTACAAGTGCTGTTGAGACGGAAATAAACACCGCAACAAGTATGAGCATCTTCTTTACTAAGGAGTCATAATTCACACCTAGATTAACGGCATTATCCCTACCTAGTGACAGTACATCTAAATACGTTGTGTATCGCCAAGCATAAAGAATGAGCAATCCGATGATTCCAATAGCAATCCATAAAATATCGGTATTGACATTATTAAAGCTTGCAAACATTCGATCTTGTACAATTTGGAATTCATTCGGATCAATCAATACCTGTAAGAATGTCGAAATGCTTGAGAAAAAGGTTCCTACAATAATTCCAATCAACAATAGGAAGTAGATGGGTTGATTACCTTTCTTAAAAAGAAATCGATAGAGTAGTAGCGCGAAGACAATCATCGCGACGACCGAAATGCTGAAATTCACTTGCTTGTTCGTCACCGTAACATGGGTTGAACCTAAGAAGAAAATAATGACGGTTTGAATGAGCATGTATAGGGAGTCTAACCCCATAATACTCGGAGTAAGAATTCGATTGTGAGTAATCGTTTGAAAAACAACCGTGGAATAAGCGATAGCCACCCCTGTTAAAATCATCGCAATGACCTTGAATCCTCTTCTAGGAAGAGCATAATCATAGCTTCCATTCAAATCATGAAATAAATAAAGAGCACAAACGGCTATTGCAGCCACAGTCAGTAATATATTCTTGGTTGAATTACGCATACGCCTTCCTCCGGAACAACAAGAATAGGAAGATTCCACTACCGATCACACCGACCATTAATGAAATAGAGATCTCATATGGATAAATAAGGACTCGGCCGAGAATATCGGTTACTAACAGAAAGTTTGCCCCGAGTAACGCCGTATGTGGCAACGTCTTTTGCAGATGATCGCCTTTAAAAATAGAAATAATATTCGGAATAATCAAGCCTAAAAAAGGAATGACCCCGACGGTAAGAACCACCGTCACCGTAATAAGAGCCACTAATACCAACCCAATATTCACAACTCGCTTATAGGCAAGACCCAGGTTTTTGGAAAAATCCTCACCCATCCCAGCGACCGTGAACCGATTAGCATACAAGTAAGCTACTATTAATACCGGTATACTTATGTACAACAGTTCGTAGCGGCCTTTCATAATCATTGAAAAATCTCCCTGTAGCCAAGCTGACATATTCTGAATCACATCGGCTCGATACGCAAAAAACGTAGCAACCGATGATAAAATGTTTCCGAACATAAGTCCGACTAATGGGATAAATATAGCATCCTTGAACTTAATTCTGTCCAGGATTTGCATAAATAAAAAAGTTCCTGCTAAGGCGAAGGCAAAGGCAATCCCCATCTTCTGAAGCATCGTGGCATTCGCAAAAAACAGCATCGATACGAGAATTCCTAGCCTTGTCGCATCTAATGTTCCAGCGGTTGTCGGAGAAACAAATTTGTTTCTACTTAATTGCTGCATAATCAAACCAGCAATACTCATCCCAGCTCCTGCTAGCAAAATAGCAATTAACCTTGGAACACGACTAATTAAAAAGATCTCAGTTTCTTCTGATTGAAAGTCAAGTAACATCTTCGGTGAAATGCTGCTTACCCCTACAAAAAGAGATAGAACTGAAAGAATAAGTAACGCGAGTAGTAAGTATCGTTTCTTCATCGGCTCTCCTCTTTATCAAGTATCTAATAATGAGAATCATTATCACAGCTTCTATCATATATTCATATACAAATAGTGTCAACCTAAATGAGAATGTTTTTCATATAAAATTGTAAAATTACCCAAATCCACACCTCCCTTTTACTTGGTACAACAGGCTTTCTTAAGTTGTGAAATTTTTTTGACAATAGTAGATTTCACTGAGTTCATATAAGATGTTTTGTCCTTTATCGAGTAACTAGAAAAGCAATAATAAGCGGAGAATTTCCGGTTAGATGCAGAATGGAGCCTCGTTTGGGGGTAAATAAGGGGAGGTATTCCGCTAATGCAAAGCAAAATCTCCTATTTTCGTATTTTTAGAGCCAATAGGCGGAATCTCTCCTTCTATTTAAGCCTTTTTTAATAAAAATTACTAATTAAGCGGAATATCTCCGTCTATTATCAGCTCGGGTGCAGACCAGGTCCCCAACCGAGAAGTGCGGACCCTCTTGAACCTAGATGTTGATACTGAAAATGACATAAAAAAAGACGTATGACCAAATTCATACGTCTTTTCTTGTGTATTTTAATAAGAAAGTACCCGAAAACAGAGTTACAGCTTCGCATTGGTAATATGGGCAAGATGATGATTTCCGTGCCATGCGTACAATCCGATATTTTTCTCTACTGTCACGATACCTGAATCTGGGTGGACGAAGGTTCGCTTCATTTCTTCTTCATTCACACTTTTTAGAAGTGCTACTAATCTTGTGTGAACAGATTCAATAAGTGTTAAAGACACCTCTACCGGTAGCTTTGAGTCTTCTAACTCAGCCCATCTAGCTTCCTCGTAAGGTTTGATAACAGGACTTTCTTCAGTCAAGGCCAGCTTAAAACGTATATATGCATTCATATGGCTATCAGCAATATGATGCACCACCTGTCGAATCGTCCAACCTCCGTCACGATAAGGTGTATCAAGCTGTTCATTGCTTAAGCCTGACACAGCTCCTCTTAGCTTTTTAGGTAAGCTGGCAATTTCCTCTATCCAGTGATGTGTTAACGCTCTATCGATCTCTCCCTCAACATGAAACGTCCCAATTGGGTATCTCGCATCCATCTTCAACCTCTCCCCATCACCTTTTTATTGATCTGCTTGGTCCGAAGTTCCTTTCTCTATACCTGAACCATGCTTCACACCTTTACTTTTATATGGCTTTGCGTTCTTAGCTTTTTTTGCTCCAGCCTGCCAACGCGTCCAGCCTTTTTTACCTGTACCTTTGCCTACTCCACTCTTGCTCTTTGCTTTTACTCTCGCCAATTCAAATCACTCCATTGCTATACTATCTTATATTATAGCTCTTTTTTTAAACTTTGTTGTTTTTTGGAACATCATTTTGTTGATTGCACTAAGTATCCGCAGAAAATAGCATCAATCAAATAAGAAAAGAGCTTGCAAACTGCATTCTTAGGCGGGAAAATAGCTTTTTGCACGTTAAAATCGGCTTTAAGATTTTAACATCAACCTTTACGAAAACAGCCTATATTATAGACTAGTTTTCACTTATTGGAGGATCATATGCTAATATTTCTCAATTAGAGTGAACGAACTTACTGCCAAGCTTGCTCTAATAGCTCTCTAAAAATCTCATTGAGTAAAGGTGTAGATGTGTCTTTTTCACTTGCTTTCATGCTTTTCATCAGGCTTTCCATATCTTCCATCTCTTGTTGTAGGTAGTCGTTAAGCAATCCAATGGGAGGTTCTAATTGGAATGAGTGCTCTTTTCTCGCTTTTTTACGAGCGATTAGTTCTTCAATGGATTGCCTTACCGGACCCATGGGAAGTAATTCTTTTACAAGTACATCAAACTCAATGGATGGAAAGGTATGATTCAAAATAATCCATTTCCCTGCTAAAAGAGGACGCAGAACCGTAAAGTACTTTTTATGATGCACTTCTTCTTCTAAAAGGTACGTACGGAAGTTTCTTTTCGCCATGCTAATATAATGATAAAGACAGGTTACAGGCGCAAACACCTTCTGTTCGATCGCTAACAATGTTTCTAGAGTTGAATATTTTTCATAGTACACAAGGTCAGAATGAAGCCACTCGAAAAATGGCGGGTTAGACTTTCGGTACAATCGTAATGCTTTCGTTAACTCCCACCCACTCATGTCTAATAGCGGATGAACCGGGATGGAAAGTGAGTCTTTTGATGGCACTTCAAGTACATCTCTCCCTTGGTCAATGGACAAATACCATTCCTTTTTATGTACATACAAAAATCTTACATCATAATCGCTATCCACGGAAGGAAATCCCCATGCCCGACTTCCTGATTCACATGCATACAATACTTTAACATCATATTCTCGTTCAATTTGTTGAAGAACTTCTATTATATGTTCCTTCATGAAATCCCTCTTTTCTTTTATCATAATAGGCAGATAAACGAGAACAAATACCACCCTCAATATAGAAAAAAACCGGCAGGATCTCGTCCTACCGGTCTTTTACTAGATTTTAAATTTTTTGATCATTTCAGCAAGCTGTGCACTTGCCTCATTTAATTCGATAGCTGATTGTGTCACCAAATCGAGCGCGCGGACCTGCTCCTCAGTCGATTCACTCACCTTGTCTGAAGCTACTGCTGAGTGCTCAGCAACGGAAGCGATACTTTGAATAGAAGCGACCACATCATCCTTTAAATCATTGATATGCTCGGTATCCTTCCTGATCGATCCGATGGAAGAGATAATCGCATTTATCGTATGTGAAATATCATTAAACGCTATCTCTGTTTGACCAACAGCCTTGCTTTGCAGTTCTGAAATGGCTACGGTTTGTTTCATTTCCTTCACAACATGCTGTGTTTCTTTCTCAATGCTTGAAATCGTTTGTTTTACTTGATGTGCTGCTTTTGCTGATTGCTCAGCCAGCTTTCTCACCTCATCAGCAACAACGGCAAATCCTTTTCCACTTTCACCCGCTCTAGCTGCTTCAATACTTGCATTTAATGCGAGTAGATTCGTCTGATCGGAAATCTCTGTAATCGAGTGAATCACCTTTTCAATTTCCTTTACCTTTGAATCTAGATTATGAATGACTGTCCCAACACTCTTAATGACTTCATCGCTTTCGATCGCTCGTTGTCTTAAGAAGTTCATTTGCTCCAAGCCTTTTGCATTCGTGACTTCGGCTTGTTTGGACAATCCAGTCATTTCACTGACATTCTCTTTTACTTTTTCGATTTGTGTGGATAATCCGATGGCCTTTTGGTTTGCACCGTCTGCGTCCTGTGCTTGCTGATATGCTCCTGTGGCAATCTCTCCTGTCGCTCTTGCTACCTCTTCACTTGCCGCAATGGTTTCCTCGGATACGGCTGTTAAGTTAGAAGCTGATTCGTTTACACTGTCTACCGATTTTTCTACAGAGGCTATGAGTTCTCTCATGTTTTCAACCATGATGTTAAAATGATCAGTTAATTGACCTGTTTCATCCTTTGATTTGCTTTCCACGTGAATCGTCAAATCTCCAGCCGCCACCTCTTGAACTTGCTTGTTTAAGAGAGTGATTGGTTTTGCGATACTTTTTGACAGGAAATACGTAATCAAAAGACCTATCATAATGGCGATCGCTGCAATGATGAGGATCGCATCTTGAAGGCTTTTGGCGCTTTCTAATACATTTTTCGTCTCATATACCATTCCGACCTTCCAGCCTGTTTGATCTAATGTCTGGTAGTAGAGTTCGTAATCGATTTTACTTTCTGTGTACGAAGTTGCTCCCTTTTCACCACCCATTACAGTAGAAAAATAAGCCTTTTCACTAACTTCTTTTCCTTGATCCTTTGGATGTACTAAAGCCATTCCGCTTTGGTCTAATAATAGAGAATACCCATTATAGCCCACTTTTGTCTCTTTGATGATTCCTGATAATCCTGCGAGACTAAGGTCCATCCCAACAACCCCAAGCGTTTCCTTCGTTACTGGATCAACTACAGCCTGTGCTACCGTTACGATATATTCTCCAGAGCTTGCATCCTCATATGGGTCCGTCCAGATGGTTTGTCCTGATGATTGAACGGCAGCTGTATACCAAGGTCGTCCCGTTGGATCAAAATCTGCCGGTAGCTCAATCACAGGGGTAGTTGTAAATTGCTTCGTTTCTGCCCCAACATAAATGGTTGCTGCATTTTTATTAAGATTCATAAACTCTTGAAAGTCTTGGTCCACGATAGGCCAATAAGTGCTTAAGCCATTTTGTTCATTCGCTTTCACTTGCTTTAAGTAATCAATAATTCGGCTATCTTTACTATAGCGATCCACTGAACTTCCATAGAAATGTAAGTATAAATCCATATTGCTTTTTAAGCTATCTACTTGAGCACTTGAGCTCGAACTCACGCTAGTCAAAATTTCATCTTTCGTTTTGAAAAACGTCACAGACGAAACAACTAGTAATGTAACAGCTATAAGGATACTGACGGTTAGCATAATCTTGGTTTGTATTTTCTTAAACATATCCTCACTCCAACAATGTTTATTCTTAATATCGTCACAATTGATGAAATTTGAAGGATTTTGTCGAATTTTTAGAAAAAAATAAAAAGCAGAGAATTCAATCTCTGCTTTCATGGATATTAGCGATTATCAATCGTCTCTGGATTCAAGTCATGGTTCATTAAGCGATAATGGGCCATTTCTTCGTATTTCGTACCCGGCTTTCCATAGTTTGTGTACGGATCAATTGAAATTCCGCCTCTAGGAGTGAATTTCCCCCATACTTCAATATAGCGCGGATCCATTAACTCAATTAAATCGTTCATGATAATGTTCATGCAATCTTCATGAAAGTCACCATGATTTCTAAAGCTAAACAAGTAGAGTTTCAATGACTTGCTTTCTACCATTTTCTGATCAGGAATATAGCTAATGTAAATCGTTGCAAAGTCCGGCTGACCTGTTTTTGGACAAAGACTTGTAAACTCCGGACAGTTAAACTTTACAAAATAATCGCGATTTGGGTGCTTGTTATCAAAGGCCTCCAGAATACTAGGAGAATACTCAAACAAGTATTTTGTCCCTTGATTTCCTAATAAAGTTACACCTTCTAATTCTTCATCTTTTCTTCCACTCATGGAAAGAACCTCCTTCTAGAAAAAATAAAACCATATCCTCATTGGATATGGTTGATAGGTAGTATCAAAGCCATAGTTTTTTATAGAGGGTTTTGTTCGCTATGAACCTCTCCCGACACACGGGAATATAAATATGTCACCGTTACTATAGTGAATTTCAGTAAAAGTGTCAACGGTTTTTTATTCCACTTGTTTTAGCAACAGGTGCATATTTCATGCAAGATTAGTAAAAATTAACCTTCGAGTAAAGAAAGGAGGGAAATTGATGAAGAAATTTGTTGGAATCATGGCTGCATGCTTGCTTTCAATGTCCATTTTTGGTGCCACATCTTCTTTTGCTGAAGTTGAAAAACCTGAAGATGCTAAGAACAATGAAGAGGTGAAGCTAACTGACGCTCAAAAGGCAGAGCTCGCTAAATTACATAAAGGTATTTTGGAGCAGAAAAAACAACTGATTCAAAAATATGTAGAATTTGGTGTTATCCCGAAGGAAAAAGCCGACAAAATGATTCAGCGTATCGAAGAGCATTACAAAATGCTTGAGGAGAATGGCTTTATTTTCAGGGGGCCACAAGGCGGATCCGACCGCGGACCACACCATCAACACAAAAGCGAAGAGTAACAACGAAAAACGGACCAGCTCATGAATATGAAGTGGCCCGTTTTTTTGTTGGGTATTATACGTTATTACAATTCCTTATTATCCGCTGGAAATTTTACACCAATTTGCTTGCGGACTTCATCCATAATTTCCATCGTTACCAAGGAGTTTTCGTATGTATTAATGTTTGACTCCATCTCGCCTTTTTCAATTAGTTCGATGAATTCCTTTGCTTCATAATACATAGAATTTACTTTTTGTGGAACGGAGAGGTCTACTTTTTCTCCATTTCGATATTGTAGTACCACTTTTTCTGGCGTGTTCACTTTATCGATTACTAGATTGCCGTCTTCCCCTTGAATTTCAGAAGGAATGTTAGAGTTCGTAATCTTTGAGTACATCAACACGGCATCCATATTTTTATAAGTTAAAAGAATACTTCCTTCTCCATCCACACCAGATTCTAACAAGACACCAGATGCTTTAACGGATAAGGGCTTCCCGAATAGAGCCACGACCGGGTAAATACAATACACACCAATATCCATTAATGCCCCATTGGAAAAAGTAGGGTCAAATGCATTCAAAATCGTTCCACTTCGATAGGCATCATAGCGCGAAGAATACTGGCAGTAGCTTGCAAATACGCGGCGTACCTGACCGATTTTCTCCAGATTCTCCTGAATCACAGCAAAGTTTGGAACAAAGGTAGATTTTAATGCTTCCATTAAAAGAACATTGTTTTCCTTCGCTATTTGAATCATTTTCTCTAATTCAGCTTTGTTCGAGGCAATCGCTTTTTCGCAAAGAACATGCTTCCCATGCTTTAATAATAAAATCGCTTGTTCTGCGTGAAAAGAGTTCGGACTTGCAATATACACCGCATCCAGATGTTCACTTTTTGCCATTTCCTCGAGGTTTGTAAAAAAATGCGTAGCTTGGTATTTCTCCCCGAATTCCTTCGCCTTCTCCTCAGACCGTGAATAAACGGACGTTAATTGAAAGTTTGGCAGTTCATTTGCCGCCTGTAAAAATGATTCGGTAATCCAGTTGGTTCCTATTACACCAAAGCGTATCATTGTGTCTCTCCTTTGCCGTTAGTATGCTACCATTATCTTCCCTTCTTACGATTTTTTCAACCTTCATTAAAATCCACTTGCCAACATTAGGAAATAGAGGTATTATTTAATTGACCGGTGTTCAATTAATGAGGTGAAACAATTTGTCTCCTAGAAAACCTGCACAAGACGAACTAACAAAGGAAGCTATTATCCACGTTGCTCGTGAACTATTTGTAACTAGTGGCTATCCTCACTTTTCCATGAGGAAGTTGGCAACTAAGCTTGGATGTAGTCATGGGGCTATTTACTACCATTTTAAAAATAAAGCGGAACTATTTTATGAAATTGTCACTCAAGATTTCCTTACTCTCGATCAAGTACTTGAGGAAGTGCTTTCCACTCCAACCAATTCGAATGATGAGAAACTATATTTGATTCTTTTTGAGTACATCCGTTTCGGCTTAACTCATCAGCCTCAATATGAAGTGATGTTTCTGATCAAGGATGAAGAGATTAAAGGATATCTGCTCGAGGCTCCGAATAAAAGTTATTTACACTTTGCTCATGCGGTTGCTCATCTTGCAGCCAAGCCACTTTCACCAAAGGATATCTGGTCCTTATTTATTGGGATTCATGGGTTTGTCACGCATTATTGCCGGACTGAGACCACCTTTGAAGACGTGAAGCTACTAGCAGACTCGCATGTGAAGTTTCTATTAAAAGCAATGAAATAAAGTAAAGGGCGGCACAAGCCTTTTATTTTTACATTTTATTGAACAGTGGTCAATAATTGAAAAAAGGAGAGATTTTATATGAAAAAAGCATTGGTATTAGGCGCTACGGGTGGGATGGGATTTGCTTTAGTAGAAGAACTTGTTAGTAGAGGGATAGAAACGATTGCCTTTGCTCGTTCTTCTGAAAAACTGGCTCTTTACAAACAAGATTGGGGTCCGTTAGCAAAGCCCATGGTTGGTGACGTGTTGAATGAGCAACATTTAGGCGAGGCAGTGAAACAAGTGGATCTCGTATTTCACTCTATTAATCTTCCTTATGAAAATTGGAATCCGAGATTATTTCAGATTCTTGAAGCTATCCTTACTCAATGTACCAAACATAATAAACCACTCATTTACGTTGATAATATTTATTCTTACGGTAGACAATCATCACCTGTTTCTGAACATACCTCTAGACATCCACATACGAAAAAAGGAAACATTCGCTTACAGCTTCAAAATCAAATTCAAACATCTACCGTTCCCTACATCATTGCTTACTTCCCAGATTTCTATGGACCTAAAGCGGAGAGTACGATCCTTCAATACACCTTTAAGCAAATGCTGAAAAAGCATTCTGCTGGCTTTGTGGGAGACACGACCCTTCAACGTGAATTTATTTATACGAAGGACGGTGCAAAAGCACTTGTTGAACTTGCCTTGAAAGATAACTGTTACAATCAAGATTGGAATATTTCAGGTGCAGGCACGATTTCTGGAGAAGATATTGCTAAGATTGCCTCACACTTTCTTGATAAGCCGCTGAAGGTAAAACCGATCGGCCGACGGATGATAGCCGCTCTTGGTCTATTTAATCCTTCTATGAGAGAAGTGACAGAGATGATGTACTTAAATGAGACACCCGTCATCCTTGACTCTACCAAGTATGAAACTTTCATTGGACCTCTTCCAAAAACACCCTATCACGAAGGTATTGTCGAAAATTTAAAAGAGTTGGCAAAAATATAGAAACAAAAAAAGACTCGTAAAGAGTCTTTTTTTTTCAAGCTTAAATTAAGCTTTGTTTACGTTAGCAGCTTGTGCTCCACGTTGTCCTTGTTCTACGTCAAAAGTAACTTCTTGACCTTCTTCTAAAGTCTTGAAGCCTTCGCCTTGGATAGCTGAGAAGTGAACGAATACATCGTCTCCACCTTCGCGCTCGATGAATCCAAAACCTTTTTCTGCGTTAAACCATTTTACTTTACCTTTTTCCATTGTGAGTTACCTCCTAGTGCCTTGACACCTATAATACTATCCTTGCTCTCATTGATATAAAGAAGTAGTTTTCTTACATACCGAACAAAAATAATTCTCTTACATCTTACCATCAATAACTAGTTTTAGCAAACGCATTCAACGTTTATTTTTCGAGTCCTTTTGACAGGATTAAACAAATTGACGCAAAGCTCTACTTTTTTCTACTATAACTTTAATAGAAATGATGTAATTTTTTTCGAAGCTCTTCGATCCCTTCTTTGCAAACCCCATAAGGCAGCCAAGAACACCCTTTACATAGGTGATCCAAATCGTCGGGAGTGACTTTGGAAGCTGTTAAGGCCACTAGATGTGACTTCAAGTACGACTTCTCTTTTTCTAGTCCTAAATGGGAGAGCACTCTTTCATCCATTGACAAAACATGCTCATTGGATCCCGCGCTGGCCTCACATTTTGTGTTCCCCCGATGAGGACAGGCCATGCATGCATCATCAAAGGCTGCGACCGTTTTTATCTTAAAGTCATCATGATCATTTCTAACTTTTGCTACAATTTCCGTCATTCTTTCAACGAAGGCTGGGCTATACCCCATTCCTTTGAAACCATGAACACAGAGGAGATGATGTCCTCTTAACACCTTTACTTCTTCCATTTTCCCTTCCTCCTCTCTCTCATTTATTCTAGCAAGAAAAGCAAAATCCTTTAATGGTTTTCTTCGGCCAGTTTTTTAAGGGAGAAATGAGAGATACCGATTTTTTTACAAATGGTTAGATAGTGCATAAGTGTTAGTAACAAGGCTCCTGTGTTCAAACCAATTAGAACTCCCTCCATTTGAAATTCGCGGAGTGAGCCAAGCACGTACATAATGGTAAACTGGATAATCGATGACCATACGGTATGGTAAAACGCATCCTTCATAAGACCGAGGCCAATCAAGTAAGCCTGCATCGGGATCACAAAGAAATGAAGCAAGAAGTATGGCCAAAGGATCTGTAAATATCCGGAGGCGACTGACGATTCAAAAAACATACTGGTAAGTGGTTCAGCAAAAAAGTAACAAACGAACATAGCTGGTATTCCGTATAATGCCGTCCCTTTTATGACCTGCTGCAACAAACGTTGAAGCCGGTTAAAGTCTCTGTCGGCATATGCTTTAGAAACCGTGGGAATGAGCATAATCAACAAAGAATGGCCAATAAAAGCTGGGAAAAATCCGATCGTCATCGCTACCCCGGTGAGCATTCCAAATTGTTCCGTTGCTACCTGTTCGCTCACCCCTGCATGTACAAGAGCAATTTTAATAATGAAGGGCTGAACCGCATGTGTGAGCGAATGGAAAATCCGTAGTCCCGTAGTTGGGATGGATACGGCCATCAAGCTCTTTCTGACCTCTTGATTAGGAAGTGCCTCTCTCGGCCTTCTTTTTAGCTCATGATATTGAATAAAAAACGTATGAATTAAATAGAGGACGATTACAAACTCGCTCCCTACAAAGGTACAAAAGGCAATAAGGATCGCCGTGTCTGTCTGAAATTCGAACAATTGGAAGAGAAAGACGAGCAAACCAAGCTGTACGAGCTTTCGAACCAGCTGTGTAGATGCAATCTTGCTCATTTGCTGTTTCCCCATAAAATATCCACGAGCGATGGAAGAGAATGAAATCATCGGAATCAGTAAAATAACGAGCCAGCGCAAGAGTGGATGATACGTGTCAAAAGTCGATATATACGGGAGAATGATCGTGACAGCAGCAAGTAAGACGGAAGTGAAAATAATTGTTAGCTTAATCACATGCTGAAGCATGCTTTGGTGATAGCGGGCATCCTTTTCAGCAATAAACTTAGAAATCGAAACGGGCATCTCAAAGCTTGCCAGCATAATAATTAGAAAAATGGTCGGCAAAATTTGCATATATAAGCCAAGTCCATGCTCCCCTAACTCCTTAGCTAGTACCATATTCGCAATAAACTCTACACACTCACCCATAAAGGTGGCGACAACCAACAATAATGTTCCTTTCATAAATGCACTCATGCTGTCTCTCCTTACATTTAATAGCGTTCACCCTACACTATATGAGACAAGTTCTAAGAATATTTTAATTAATTATTTTGGTGGTCGGGATTTAGGGTCAGAAAGAGCAGGTAACTTTATGGATTAAAGGGATTTAGACAGGTGTTGAGGGGTTTCGTACTTGGGAGGCCGAATGCTAGGGGTATTCGGACAAGACTTGGTGATATTAGCACTTGAGAGGCCGAATGCTGGCTTTATTCGGACAAGACTTGGTGATATTAGCGCTTGAGAGTCTGAATGCTGGCTTTATTCGGACAGGACTTGGTGGGATTAGCACTTGAGAGGCCGAATGCTGGCTTTATTCGGACAAGACTTGGTGGTATTAGCTCTTGGGGGTCCGAATGCTGGCTTTATTCGGACAAGACTTGGTGGTATTAGCTCTTGAGAGTCCGAATGCTGGCGTTATTCGGACAGGACTTGGTGGGATTAGCACTTGAGAGTCCAAATGCTGGGGTTATTCGGACAGGACTTGGTGGGATTAGCGCTTGGGAGGCCGAATGCTAGGGGTATTCGGACAAGACTTGGTGATATTAGCACTTGAGAGTCCGAATGCTGGGGGGATTCGGACAGGATTTGGTGGGATTAGCACTTGGGTGTCCGAATCATGGCGTTATTCGGACAAGACTTGGTGATATTAGCACTTGAGAGTCCGAATGCTGGCGTTATTCGGACAGGATTTGGTGGGATTAGCTCTTGGGAGTCTGAATGCTAGGGGGATTCGGACAAGAATTGGTGGCATTAGCACTTGAGAGTCCGAATGCTGGAGCTATTCGGACAGGACTTGACTGATATTAGCACTTGGGTGTCCGAATCATGGCGTTATTCTCACAGGACTTGACTGATATTAGTACTTGGGTGTCCGAATGCTAGTGGTATTCGGACAGGATTTGGTGGTATTTGCGCTTGGGAATCCGAATCCTGGCTTTATTCGGACAGGATAGAAAGAAATTACATTTGGTAGTATGAATCCGATAGTTAAATGCTTACAAGTGTATAATTGCAGATAATATGACAGTCTAATCGATAGTATCGAATGCCAATTAAACTAAATCCCTTGTTTAAAAGAAAAATAGCGTGAATACTCACGCTATTTTATATGTCAATTTATGCCTATTCACTCGAAATCGAAATAACTTCCTATGCTAACTCCTCTAGCTGCGAATAAAGTTCTTCCACATGGCTCTCAAGAGTTTCTTTTTCACTGTAAAGCCCTTGAATAATGGAGAGCTCCTCTTCCAACTGTAGCTTTTCGTTTAATTCTTTTAGATGAGCTTCCACTTTTTCTATCCTGCTCTCAATTTCTTCTATCGTCACCGTACTCGCCTTTTTATCGGTGTCTGTCACCCTCGTTTTTTTTGAGGGGCCTGGAGGTGTTTCGATTTTTTGAGGTTGCATTTCTAATAGTTTCTGTCTCGCCCACTCGTACCCACCTGCGAACTGATACAGTCTTTTGTCTTTAATCCAATAGATGCGATCAAAGAGCTTATCTAAAAAGTAGCGATCATGCGATACAGCCAGGATCGTTCCATTAAATTCTTCAAGAGCTTCCTCAAGAACTTCACGGGATTCGATATCTAAGTGATTGGTAGGTTCATCAAGGATGAGGAAATTCAAATCCTGATACATCATCTGTGCCAGACGAAGTCGCATTTTTTCTCCACCACTTAGCTGAGATACCTTGCGAAACACACTGTGACCATAAAACAGAAAGCGAGCAAGAATATGCCTGGCCTCTCCTTCTGTGACCTTTATTTCCTCTCTGAATAAGTCAATCACCGTTTCATCGTTTTTATCAGGGAAAATATGCTGAGAAAGATACCCGACTTTCACATTGCTTCCAAGCTTTAATTCTCCACTATCAATCTGTTCTTGCTGCAGAAGCATTTTAATAAGCGTGGATTTTCCCGTCCCATTTTCACCAACCATTGCCACCCTTTCGCGGAACTGAATGTGAAGATTGGCATCCTGAAATAGCAATTGCTCCCCGAAGGATTTATTTACCTCCCTCATGACCACCACATCCTTGCCACTTCGGTCAGCTACCTCCATCTCCAAATTCATCTTTTTACGGTTTAGTACAGGTCGATCCAATTTCTCCATTCTCTCAAGCGCTCTTTCCATATTACGTGCTCGCTTATGAAGTCCTTCATTCGGTGGATTAGCACGATTAGCCCACTCACGTAATCTTTTGATGGCTTCTTTCATTTTCTTAATCTTTTTTTGCTGCTCTTCGTATGCTTGGAATTCCTTTAAGAGACGCTCTTCCTTCTCCTTCACAAAGATAGAGTAATTCCCGATATACGAAGTAATCTCTCCATCCTCTAAATCAAGCATTTTGGTCACCACATCATCGAGAAAGTATCGGTCATGAGACACAATTACAACCGTACCTTTATACTCTATTAAAAACTGTCCCAGCCACTCCACTGACATCAAATCTAAATGATTCGTTGGTTCATCCAGTAATAAAAGACCCGGTTGCTTTAATAGAAGTTGCGCTAAGCCAATTTTTGTTTTCTCGCCTCCACTTAGAGACTGAAACGACTTATCTAAGAGGTGTTGAATGGAAAGGCCATTGGAGATGCGATCAATATTGGCATCCATTTCATAACCGCCTAGCAGTGTGTATTGGTCTTGAATTTGGCCGTATTTTTCCACGCATCTTTCAAGATCTTCTGCAGAGAGATTCGGACTCGCCATCTTCACCTCAAGCTCTTTCATTTGCATCTCCATGTCTACCAATGAAGCGAATGCGGTTTTTAACACATCCAAGGCCGATATCTCGCTTTGGAAAACAGGAATTTGTTCTAAATACCCGATTGTCGTCCCTTTTCTCCAATGAATTTGACCACTGTCCGGAATTTCTTCCCCAGCCAAAAGCTTAAAAAGAGTCGTTTTTCCACTCCCATTTCGACCAACCAGCCCGACACGGTCTCCTTCATGTATTTCAAGTGATAGGTTTTCAAAAATGGTGTTTCCACCAAACATTTTGCTAATGGAATTTACGCTTAAAGTAATCATTATTTAACGAACCTCCGGAGTTTTTTATATACAAAAAAACCATGAGAAAATCCCATGGCACGAAAAATGTGTACGAAAAAAAGAGAGCGGAAAGCCCTCTTTCATCCATTCATTATTTGTGGATAAGAGATGTTTCACTGTTTAGTTTGCTATGGAATTGCTAGAAAAGGGCAGACTTCTCCCGTTGTTCGCAAAACCAGCAAAAATTGCACGGACGATATACGTATAGTCCATCCAGAATCCGCGCAACAAAACAGCATTTTTCATCTCTCTCCACCTCCGTTTCAGTTCAGTTACTTTCATCATATTCATTCCGGAGCTGAAAAGCAAGAAATTTATGTAAAATTTTACTTTACTAGCTCATGTTTGAACGCGTATATCACGGCTTGCGTTCGATCTTGTACTTGAAGCTTGCTTAACACATTACTCACATGGGTTTTTACCGTCTTTAGGGCAATAAACAAGTCATCCGCAATTTCCTGATTGCTTTTTCCCTCAGCCATCAACAAGAGGATTTCCATTTCTCTTGATGTAAGCTCCTCATGTGGTGCTACATCATTTTTTTGCCGCATTTTCATCATCATTTTTCCTGTTACCTCAGGTTCAAGAACGGACTGGCCATGATAGGTGGCACGTACAGCATTAGCTATTTCACTCGCCTTTGAGGTCTTCAACATATAGCTCGTTGCACCCGCTTCAAGTGCTGGGTATACTTTTTCATCGTCTAAAAAGCTTGTCACAATGATGATCTTTGCCTCAGGCCATTCTGCAATGATTTGCCGTGTTGCTTCGATGCCATCCATTTCCTTCATCACTAAATCCATTAATACGATATCCGGCCTTAATTCTAGCACCATTGGAATCGCTGCTTTCCCATTATCCGCTTCACCTACAACCTCAATATCTGGCTGTGCCGATAAATACGAAGAAACTCCAATTCTCACCATCTCATGGTCATCAACAAACACGACTCTAATCATTGCTCTCACCCTTCCTCATTAACGGGACCTTCACTTCTAGACGAGTTCCTTTATCTTTCACACTAATAATTTTACACGTTCCACCAATTTCTACGGCGCGTTCATGCATATTTTGAAGTCCATATGAACCTGCTTTTGATTCTTCCACATCAAAGCCAACTCCATCATCCACTACCCTCATGATGATAAAATTATCTCGCTGGATGAGTAAAACCTCGAGCTCCTTCGCTTTTGAATGACGAAGAATGTTCGAAACAGATTCCTGAAGAATCCGAAAGAGATGGTCCTCCACCCCTTTATCAAGTGGAAACTCCTCTACCTTCCATCCTATTTCCATCGTTACTTTTTGTGATAGTTCGACTAACAGCTCCTCAATTCCTTCTTGAAGAGTTTTTCCTTTTAACGGCACTGGACGTAAATGAAGAAGAAGCGCTCTCATTTCCAATTGAGACTGGTGAATCATTTCTTCGACCATCTTCATTTGCTTTGCTTCTCGATCTTCACTTTCCACCTGTTTGGTCTCATTGATAGCCGACATCATCATTGAAGCCGCAAAGAGCTGTTGGCTCACGGAGTCATGGAGCTCTCTTGCCAACCGATTGCGCTCTTGAGAAATAATTTCTTGAATCCGATTTTCCTGATCCTCTGCCTTCTCATTCGCAAGCTTTTGGGATGCCTTTGCCTGTTCAGCAATTTGCTTTTGAATTTTACGAACTCTGTGGACAATTGGTTCATACGAAATCCCATTCTCCATCTGACTTGAGCGTCCTTCCTCTACTTCATGAAGAAGATCGTCAATCGACTGCAGCTGTTTCCGCCAATAAAAACCCGATCCCAAACCAAACAAAATTCCAATCGCAATACTTACGCTTGGAAGAAAAAAGATGAACGGGATATCCATTAAATCACGTTCCCATAGCTCAGACCAATTGTAGACTGGAAAAGCGATAAAAAACGAGACAGATAAAAAGATGAAAACGAATAGAGATAGACTTATCCCCCACACGATTTGGCGTTGAACGATACTCATACTCGCTTCACCTCGAGGTCACCCACCAGCATTGAAGTGAATATCTTCACCTTCTGATCCGCTTTCTCATATTCGCTTGTTTGAACATGCAGTCGCTGATTGAACAGCTTATCTCCTGTTACATTCAATATATTACTAGAGCCAGCAAGAACACTATGATTCACACAAACCTCAACATCGTATGGAACTTGAATCTGGATATTCCCGACTAACCCTCTTACAAAAATAATCGTCTCGCCTTTTGGTAAAACGGTATAACTTAGATCGATGATCGTGTCACCGATTCCTGTTTGTATATTAATATCATTCCATTCATACACATGGTCTTTCGTTCTTTGTTCACCGAAAATGGTATTATCAAATAAGGGCGTTTTCTTCACAATGGTTTCTGTCTGAGATGCACTCAGTTGTGCTTCTACTACCTCAGGCTGTATTTTTTCTGGGGAACGCTTGGATTTGGCAAATTGAAAAATCAAATAGCCCAATATCCCAAATAAAAAGACTTTGATGGTCATCATATTAAATACACTTAAAATAAAGAAGATCGTTCCTGCCCAAAACAAGAACTTGCCTGATGTTTTTGGCTGACGCTTCCTCCCGATATAAATCATTCCTGATGCAACAAGGAGGGAGAAGATCAGTCCACGATTAAAGAAAGTGACTTCAAGCAATAACAATACAATTCCAAACATAACAGCCCAGCTGAGAAGATCACTCTTCTTTTTTCCTACCATGTTGATTCCTCCTCTCCTACCATATATACCTATAGAAGGCGTAGTGCTACGCCTTCTAATCTCCATCTTTTACAATACCAGTTTTTTTTATAAAGTAGTAGTTTCTTTCATTTCTTTTTCTAGTTTGGCGATGCGGGCATCGATGGTGTTTCTATAATAAGAAGTATTTACCTTCTCTTCAATCCGGTCAAGGTATGACTCAATTTCTTGGAAGCGCGCAACGGATGGGTTGGAATAGTTGTCATTGTCTAGCACCTTATTCATTTGATAGTGTGCACGTGATAGGTTTTCTCTCCCCATGAGTTCCATTCGGCGTATATGCATATCTTTCAACTTATGCTTCATTTCCTCGTATTTTTGCTCTAGCTCTTGCAGCTGATTTTCCGTGTAACGAAGGGATTCGCTTAATCGTGTGGCTCTCTCTTCGTACTGAAGTTTCTCCGCACTTGCAAATGTGTAAAGCTCCGTTTCACCTGCATTTTGTGCTACTTCCGCTTGGTATTTTCTCTTTTCAGCCAGTTCCTGCGCTTGCTTTAACTCACGAGTAAACCCATCACGTAACGTATATTGTCTTTCAACCAACTTTCTTACCTTTTCTGTTTCCAATTCACATTCACGTAAATACTGGTTCAGCATCGCTATCGGATTTTTGTTTTCCTTTTTTTCTAGTGCTTCATTTAAATCAGCTACAATCGTGTTTTTTAATCGAGTAAATAAGTTTGACATAAATATCTCTCCTCTTTTTTAAAATTAGTTTTTATTCAGTTCTGACCATTGATTTTCAAAGTTTTGAAAAGGGTCATTTGAAACAGTTTCTTTCACTTTTGTTTCGTTAAATTTTTTATAAACCACATAGAGAATATAAGCAGCGACAATTCCCACGATCGCTGGTGCGTTAGAGATGGATGCCATCAGGAGAATGAATCCTAAGATTCCTAACCCGATTTTCATCCCAGTCGAATCTGTCTTTAAAAACTGTTTGAACACAAAGTACAGAATCGCCATGCTGACCACTAACCCTACCAATGGACCAAGATTTGCTAACAAAACTAACGCTGCAATGCCTCCTATTAAAAGCAACCCGAATTTTTTCATTTGTTGTTGCCTCCCTTCTTGATATCATCTTACCTAGATTTCGAACTTCTCATAACGAGCTTAAGCTTGATTTTCATATACGACTTGAGGCTTAGAGTGTGATAGGACTGGTGGTAAATCGCGGGTTTTAGTGGGGTTACCCCGTCATTTTGTGGTTGGTGAGGTTTTTTTAGGAGGATTTTCGTTCATTTGCTTTTCATTGGTTTGTTTTTAGATCTTTCTTTTGAAAAAATGGGTGCTATTTCATGAACTGTGAGTTCTTTATTTGCGATACTCGGATTTTATTTGCGTTTTCAGAATTTTATTTGCGATTCTCAGATTTTATTTGCGATCTTCAAAATTTACTTGCGATTCTCAGATTTTATTTGCGATCCTCAAAATTTACTTGCGATTCTCAGATTTTATTTGCGATCTTCAAAATTTATTTGCGATTCTCAGATTTTATTTGCGATCCACTTACTTTACTTGCGATTCTCACATTTTATTTGCGATCTCACCGGTTTATTTGCGATCCTACCCTATCATCCATCCATAAACAAAAAAAGCCGGAGTTCTCCCCGACTTTCCCTACTTCGATATAAACATCTGTGTCCAGTAATGCTGCTTGGACCCTCCTTGTGCATATCCCACACCGATATGCGTATAGCCTGAGCTCAGGATGTTTTTGCGATGACCTTCACTGTTCATCCATGCAGTCACTACCTCTTGCGGTGTGCGTTGACCTGCTGCAATGTTTTCTCCTGCACTACGATACGATATTCCGAAGTTTTTCATCATATCAAATGGCGATCCGTATGTAGGGCTTGTGTGAGAAAAATAGTTTCGGTCTCTCATGTCAGCTGATTTGTAACGTGCCACTCGTGCAAGTTCCCAGTCCGCAACCAGAGGCTTTAATCCATATTTGGCACGCTCTTGGTTCGTCAATTGGACCACTTGATTTTCAATCGACTTGGTCGCATCAAAATTTGGAATGTTTACCTTTTGTCCTGGATAGATTAGAGCTGGATTCTTGAATTGCGGGTTCATTTGAATAATTTCAGATAATCCTACTTGATAGCGTACAGCAATTTTCCATAAGCTATCTCCCGGTTGGACCGTATACACTTGTTGTGCGAACGAGTTTGTTGGGATAACAACCAATGACAGTAATAGAGCAATTCCTAAGAATAGCTTTTTAAGCATATTTACCACCTCCTAACAATAATAGAATTCATCTTCCTCCTCTAAAAAAAACAAGGAGAATGTTTCCAAATGGGAAAAGATTCATGGTTCCTTTCATATAGTGTGTAAAGGAGGGATTTCCATGGGTTTGATGTGGGTAACAACCGTTGGATTGGCTATTTGCTTAGGAATTGTTGGTGGAGTGTTTATTTATTATCTAAGAACGGCACTTGATTCAGACGATGCACATCGAATTGATCCCGCTCCAAAAGAATAGAATTAAGTGGCTCGACTCTCTCTCGGGCCACTTTTTTAGTTCCTTTGACAACCTGGACAATAGAAACATTTCCTCGAAGATACCTCTTCAAAACAAATCGTTCCTCCACATCTCCCACACAACTCCCCTTCACGATCGTACACAAAGCATTGTTCATTATACCCACCCGTGAAGGTATCGCCTTTATATAAAGGCTGGTCCATATAGCCTCCAAACCCAAGCGCTCGCTGCAGAACTGATTGAATCGCATCATAAAGATCCTTTTGCATTCCCTCATCCAAAGTATCTGCTCGCTTGGTAGGCATGAGCCTAGCACCATAGCATATTTCATCCGAATAACAATTCCCAATTCCTGCGATAAATTGCTGATCAAGAAGTGTGGTTTTAAGTCGCCCTTTTTTATCACCGATTAAATCAAGCCAATCTGTATAGCTTAAGTGCCCATTCAACGGTTCTGGACCTAGATCGGACAGCTCCTTTTCAAGCTCCGCTTCTGATAAAAGATGTAGATATCCTAGCCGTAAACCAATAAAATATAACTCCATTTCACCAAAAGAAAGAATCACCTGTTTGGTTCTTTTTGGCTGGTCATTTTCACTTCCCACATACATCCATCCGCCAAGCATTAAGTGCAGAAGTAAGCTGTCTCCTGTACTTAATTTAAAGATCAAATGCTTGGCTCTTCTATAAATGGCTTGTACCCTAGCTCCTTGTACTTTCGAGATAAACGATTCACTCTCCATATTGATCGACTTTTCACGATTGATGGTCACCCTAGAGATCTCTTTCCCTGACACTCGCTCACTTAATAACTTCCGATACGTCTCCATTTCTGGCAATTCAGGCATCGTTCACCCTCCTTAGTGCGGTTTCTTATAGTATGTGCAAATCCGGATGTGTAGCTTGGAAATTTGTCCTTTCTTCCATACATATTTCTATCTCACTTGGAAAAATTATGATTATCTAGAAGATTTGAGGAGGAACGGCTATGTCTATGAAGGACTATGAAATGCCCCGCTTTCCAGAACCGTATTGGAGAGATATGGATTTACCGATTTACAATTCTTTAATCGAGGATATTCATGTGGATGTGGCTATTGTTGGGGCTGGTATCACCGGAATAACAGCTGGTTATCTTTTAGCTAATAAGGGATTAAAGGTTGCCATACTAGAAGCTGGAAGAGTTCTGAATGGAACGACTGGCCATACGACCGCAAAAATTACGGCCCAGCATGGCTTAATCTATAATGAGTTGCTCCAAAACTTTGGTGAAGAAAGAGCAAAACTATATTACCAAGGCGCTACAGACGCCATGGAATTTGTTAGTCGAATGGTAAGCGAAAACAGGATAGAGTGCGATTTTTCAAACCAAGAGGCTCTTATTTATGCTGCTACAGAGAAAAATGCCTATAAAGTGGAAGAAGAGGCAGATGCCTATCAAAAGCTAGGCATTCGTGGTGAATTAACAGAGGAAGCCCTTCCTTTTAACATAAAATCGATGTCTACCCTTGTGATGCATGATCAAGCCCAGTTTCATCCACTAAAATACCTCAATGTCCTTTTACGCAAATTTATTGAGGCTGGTGGTGTGGTTTACGAAAATGTAACGGCTACCGATGTAGAGGAGGGCTCCCAACCTAAGGTCGTATTAAGAAACGGAAAAAAGGTATCCTGTCAGCATGTCATTGCAGCGTCTCATTACCCATTTGTTGATAAGAATGGCTTTTATTTTTCTCGACTTGAAATTAAGCGTTCCTATATCGTTGCAGTGACAACACAAAAAGAGTTTCCTGGTGGAATGTTCTACAGTGCCGACTCACCGACTCGCTCGTTAAGGTCTACCCCCCTTGAGAACGGAGAGCAGCTTGTGCTTGTTAGTGGAGATGGTCATAAAACAGGACAAGGTATAGACACCATGAAGCATTACTTGGCACTTGAGGATTTCGCTAATGATGTCCTTGGCATTAAAGAATACAAGTACCGCTGGTCTGCACAGGATATGATTACCTTAGATAAAATCCCTTATATCGGACCTGTTACAGAGAAAAATCCCAATATCCATATTGCAACCGGGTACCGTAAATGGGGAATGACAAACGGCACACAGGCAGCACTCGTTCTTGTAGATGCCATCCTTGAAAAAGAGAATCCCTATCGTGACTTTTATGCACCTCAGCGTTTCGATGCTGATCCGGATATTAAAAAGTTCATTAAACTGAATTCCGATGTAGCTAAACATCTAGTAAAAGGAAAACTAGAATACGTGGGGAAAGAACTACACGAAGTGGAAGTGGATGAAGGGGCCGTCGTTATGGTAAAAGGAGAGCGTGCTGGTGCCTATCGTGACCATGATGGTTGTCTTCATCTCGTAGATACGACTTGTACCCACTTAGGCTGTGAAGTGGAATGGAATCACGGAGATCGCACATGGGATTGCCCTTGCCACGGATCACGATACACTTATGACGGTGAAGTTGTGGAAGGACCTGCGAATAAACCGCTTAAAAAAGTGGAATTAGATTAAGAAACTGGCCGAAGCAATTCGGCCAGTTCTTTAGTTATTGATTGGTCGGACGGTTGCGGCGAATGTCCTTTTTATCCGTTGTTGAAAACTCAACTAGCTCCGAGCTAGTTTGTTGCTGCTTTCGGTTGTTATTACGTTGCGCATTGGCATTTCCAAGCTTTGTTCTTCCCATGTAAAACATCTCCTTTTAAAAAGAGGATACTTACATAGGTAGTATGAGAAGTAAAGTCTCAGCTTATTCGAATGTTGGAGGTTTTCGATGCTGTGTTGCTTGTTCAAAGGCAAAACCCAGTTTAATAAGAGTGGGTTCACTATAGGCGGTCCCGGTGAACGTGATTCCAACCGGTTCTCCTTCACTCGTATAACCAGCAGGAACGGTAATAGATGGATATCCTGCTTTCGCTGGGATTCCTGCTCCAAAATTATTTGGGAACACGATGGCATCCAATTGGTGCTCTTTTAACACATAATCAATTCCTTGCTCTGTAGAATAGTATAGATCTTCTTCGAGCGCTTTTAAGTATGCTTCTTCGGTTAATTTACCAGATGTAGCCTCTGCTTCCTCAAGAACGATTTGTCCATACTTTAAGCATGTTTCTTCATTCTCTTTATTAAACTGAATCACATCGGATAGTGAACGAATTTTCACCGAGGAATCCACTGTTTTTAAGTACGCATTCACATCTGATTTAAACTCATATGTGAGCACATCATAGCTCCAATTTCGTCCTGTAGATGGGATTACCACATCGTCTACGACCTCGGCACCAAGCTCGATTAGCTTTTCAACGGCTGTATTCATCACCTGAATCTGACCATCATTTAAATATCCAAAGTATACCTCACGGGCAATTCCAATACGTGCGCCTTTTAACCCTTGATCATCCAAAAATGAAGTGAAGTCGATCTCAGCCAAATCTGTATTCGTTAACGTCACTGGATCATTTTCATCACGCGCAGATAAAGCGCTTAATAAATAGACGGCATCTTTTACGGTTCTTGCCATCGGACCAGCCGTGTCCTGGCTATGAGCGATTGGTATAATCCCTTTTCTGCTCACTAACCCTACCGTTGGTTTTATTCCCACCAAAGAATTTTGGCTAGCAGGACTTAAGATGGAGCCCGAGGTTTCGGTTCCCACTGCTACAACAGCTAGGTTCGCTGCAATAGAAGCACCTGATCCAGAACTTGATCCTCCGACATCAAACTGACCAGGTCCGTACGGGTTTAACACCTGTCCACCACGAGAGCTATATCCGCTTTTCATTCCCTCAGCCATAAAATTGGCCCATTCCGTCATATTGGTTTTCCCTAATATGACTGCACCTGCTTGTCTTAAAAGAGCAGCTACCTTTGAGTCTTCTTTTGCATACGAATCAGCAAGTGCCAATGAACCTGCACTCGTATGCATATGGTCACCTGTATCGATATTATCCTTAATCAGAACAGGAATTCCGTGGAGCGAGCCGCGTGGTCCCTTTAATTTCCGCTCTGCATCAAGACTTGCTGCAATCTGAATGGCATGAGGATTCACTTCAAGTACGGAATTGATCTTTGGATCTACTGTACGAATGCGATGTAAATACATGGTTACAAGTTCTTTTGAGGTAATTTCACCAGAAGCCATCTTTTCCTGAATCAAGTCGACCGTTGCTTCTTCAAGCCACTCTTCATAAGCGTTATGTAAACGTGGACTCTCCATTCCTCCAACCCCTTTTTAAAATATACCTTTATTATACAACAAGGAGTGGGTATCTCTCCCACTCCTTAGAACTTACTTTCTTGAATTTGCATCAACCATTTGGCCTTTAAAAAACACCTTTTTTACAACGTCCTTTTTTAAATCGCGAGAAAATTTCTTTAAGTCTCTCTCTTCACGTTCATTTACTAAAGAAATGACCGTACCTTCTGCCCCAAATCTTCCCGTACGTCCCGATCGGTGCACATATTGCTCTATATCTCTAGGGAAATCATAATGAACCACATGTGTGATGCCCTTTATGTCTAACCCTCTCGCAGCGACATCTGTAGCAAGCAACATATTCACCTTTCCTGTTCGAAAATCCTTCAAAGCATTCTTACGTTTGTCCTTGTTTAAATCACTATGTAAGACAGACGCTTTTACATTTTGAAAGGCAAGCTTTTCTGATACCACATTCAAATTTCCGATATCTTTAATAAATACGAGGACACTTGCTTCTTCCAAGCGGGAAATTTTTTCAAGCAGCTTAATTTTATCGCGTTGTTCCGCAGCAAAATACACATGGTCAACCGCACCAGACTCAATTGTTTCATCTTTCGTTACTTTAATAACTTCAGCATCCTTCGTCAATTCCTTCGCTAAAGTCACGGAATGCTCCGGTAAAGTCGCTGAAAATAGAACCACCTGTCGATCTGCCTGGGAGGATTTCACAATATTCTTTACTGTCTGCAGATGCTCTTTTGTTAATAGCTGGTCACCTTCATCAAGTACAATCGTTTTTACCTCATGCATTTTGATTTTCTTTTGTGCAATCAATTCCATCATTCGCCCCGGAGTTCCAGCGATAATATGGGGCTGCTTTTTTAGCTTTTCGAGCTGACGCTTGACGTTAGCTCCTCCGATAAAAGACGCAGAACGAATTCCGCTTCCTTCACTCCATTTTTGAATCTCTGAAAGGATTTGCATGACTAGCTCCTGCGAGGAAGCAAGGATGACTGCTTGAATCGTTCGTTTCTCAGGATCCACTTTATTTAAGACTGGTAGAAGATATGCTAGTGTTTTTCCCGTTCCTGTTGGCGACTCCGCTATCACATCTTTCCCTTCTACAATAAAAGGAACGGCTTTTGTCTGAACACTCGTTAACTCCTTAAATCCTTCTTTTGTCCATACATCCTGTATAAATGGCTGTAGCTCGTTTACAATTGTCGTACTCATATGCTTCTCCTTTAATCAAAGCTGATCTATTTCAGCTCGCTCTTTATAAACCTATATAAATACTAGCTGAAAGACCCCACAATGTCTATTCTCTTGGAATTTCTGTAATAAAGGTTTTCCCTCTAACTCCAGATCTTCTTAAATGAAGATTGATATCAACATCTACATCAGCCTGCGCGAATACTTCATCCCAATTGTTTTCTACCTTTACATACTCTTTATGATGTTGCCGATTAAAGGCTTCTCCAAAACCAAAAATATCAACACCAAATTCTGTTTGCACTTTCTTGATGGTTTCCTGAATATTCTTCGCCACATAACGATTGATTTTCTCTTCAAAATCTCTATATGTATCCATTTTTGTTAAATCATTCATACATTGAGTGGCTTCAATTCTTGTTTCACCATTTATTTTCACCTTTAAGACAGGCTTTCCATTCGAATAATCTACTTTAAGTTTATTATGAGTTTCAGTTACTGTTACGGCGATATAATCCTCTTCCTCGGGTTTTTTCTGCTCGTCTGAACAGGGCACGCTCATACTGGTTGTCTTTAGTTTTTGTGTCCAGTAATAATTTCTAGTTTCATCCACAGTTAAATATCCAATTAACTGGTCATTTTTAAAAACAGCCATCCCGTCCATTTCTACAATTGTATCTACACTCGTCTTCGTATTATTTTCAGCTTTTTCCCCCTTTTCGGGGTCCCCTTTAATCACTAATGTTGCTGACACAGGATTGCGCCCCTTAGATGTTAAAGCAGAAATAAAATCAGTCAGTCTGACTCCCGGGTCTCCTCCCCACTCATCATTAAAGGATTGTGTTTGCTTGTGTACTTTTAAAGAAGGGACCTTTTGGATCGGATACGTTACTTTTACAAATGCTTCTGCCTTTTCACCCTTTGTTATCATAATGTTAAAGTCATTACGGAATTGACCGCTACGATCAAGGAAATCAATAAATTCAATAATCCCTTCCTTTGCTATTTTTTCACTGATGTATAACACCCTCGTATGAGAAAAAATTAATCTTCTTGTAATCCCAATATTCATTTTATGAAGAAGCTCAGAGACTGAATTTCCTTCAAGTGAGTAAGTTAAGGCCGGAGCAGCCTCTCCACCCATTTGATTTTTTGAAAATTGACTCGCATTGACTACCTCGATGGTTAATCGATATTTACTGTTCTCTCCCTTATCAACAGCAAGCCCTGTGACAATGGAAACATCGTTCAATTCAATTCGGTCCCAACAGCCAGCTAATATAACGACGCATCCCAAGATCAATAATGCTTGTTTAAATTTCATTTTTGTCCTCCTAATGGCTGATCAGGTGGACTTGGCTGGGTATTTTCTTCACTTCTAACTGGTGATTTTGGATACAAATATGAAGGTCGTTTTTTATTTAACCATATCGGAAGACGTACAAATACATCATCCTGATTTCTCGGTTGAAACGGTGCCACCGGTGCCAAATAGGGGATACCAAAGGACCTGAGACTGACTAAATGAATAACCATTACGATTAAAAATAGAAGTACACCATATAATCCCATAAAGGCGGCGCTAAATATTACAACAAAACGGAGCAAGCGTGTGGCAATAGAAAAGCTATAAATAGGAGATACAAAGCTCGCAATGGCGGTAAAAGCAACAACAATTACGAGAACATTAGACACGAGGCCCGCTTCTACAGCCGCTTGTCCTATAACGAGTGCCCCAACAATAGAAACGGTTTGTCCAACCACCCTTGGCATACGTACTCCTGCTTCTCTCAAGACTTCAAAAGAAAGCTCCATGATGATAATCTCAATTACAGCTGGGAAAGGCACGCCTTCCCGTTGTGCTTGTACACTGATTAAAAGCTGTGTGGGCATCAGCTCATGATGATAGGTGGATATAGCAACATACAGGGATGGAAATAAAAGAGCAATCATAAAAGACGAATATCTAACGAGTCTAACAAAACTTGACATAATAAATGGCTGATAATAATCCTCAGAAGCCTGGAAGAAATCAATGAAAAGCGTGGGTACCGTTAATACAAAGGGACTACCATCGACAAATATAGCCATTTTCCCCTCTAATAAATGTCCACAAATACTATCTGGCCGTTCCGTATTGTAAACAAGCGGAAAGGGCGTAAGGGTCTTATCCGCTATAAATTCTTCTACATTTCCTGAATCAAGTAAGGCACCTACATCTATCTTATTCAGTCGTTCTCTTACTTCTTTTAATAAATCTTCATTTGCAATGTCATTGATATACCCAAGTGCCACATTTGTTTTGGAGTCTCTACCAATTTGAAAAATTTCAAACTTAAGACGGGGATTTTTCAGCCGCTTTCGGACTAATAAAATATTCACCGGTAGTCCTTCTACAAATCCGTCTTTTGGTCCGCGAATAATCGTTTGTGTGCTAGGCTCCGTAATAGCGCGTTGCTCTGGCAATCCAATTCCTAATGAGAGTGCTTCATTGTATCCGTCCACCATCATTACAGCTTCACCGTTTAATATGGCCCATACCACTCGATGAAAGTTTTCTGCAATTTTAAAATCAATTGAAGGAAAATAGAGCTCTCTCATTTCAATCATATTACTGAAAGAAAGATCGGTCGGGTGATTGGTTGCCGCTTGAATTACTCGGTTCGAAAGCTCATTTTTATCAGTCATGGTGCTTAAATAGGTTAAATAAGCTTTTTGACCACCAATTTTAATAGGTTCACACTTAAAATCAAAGGTATCCTTAAACAGTTCTTCTAGAAGTTTTTTATTTTTTTCTACTTGACTATAATATTGCTTGGGAATATCCTGCTGTTTAAAAAGCTCTTCCTCTGTTGGTTTTCCCTTGTTCTTATTTTTTTTCCTTGTGAACAACGAACCAAGTATACTCATTTTCTTCCCTCCTTGCTCTTTCTCGTCTTCCATAAGAGAACTGGTAGGATCATCATCGGGAGCAGCAATTGAAACGGAACATGCATAAACAATGGAACGACAATGAGACCTTCTTCAATATGCTCGGCAAAATTATCACTAATTTTTACTGATATAAAGGAAATAACCGTTCCTATTGGTACCACATACATACGATAGGGTCGATTGGTAATAAGCTCTAATCCTTTTAATGCCCCATAGAAAAACACACTCACCTTAACAATAATTCCAAACATGACGATGAAAACAACCACCAAATCAACCCGTTCGATAAATTCCAATAAAGAGATTTCCCGAGCCGCCGATAAAAGGGGGAAATTGGATCTTGCTCTCATATCTACACCCAAAGTGGTTATTTGCAAAATAGCATTGTAAATGAGCATGACTCCACTTGCAATGACAGCAAGTATGGTTATTTTTTTTGATTTTTTAAATTTTGTTGTGTAAGGGATAATCATGGTAAAAGCGATTAACTCTCCAAAGGGAAAGGTTAGAAGCTGTGGAAATACAGCTTTCATCACCGGTTTAAATCCATCCCCTAGAATCGGAAACAAATTCTCAAATTCCATTTCACCTGAGATAAAAACAGAAATACCGATGATGATGATAAAGGAGAAAAAGTAGGGTATAAACACCTCGCTTGTTCTCCCCATTACCTCGAGTCCTAAATACAACATATAGACGATTACAATTACCATAGTGATCGAGATAAATTCAATCGGTGTCTCGTCAAAAATAAACGAAACAATTAGTTCGCAAAAATCCCGAAGAACACGGGAAGCTATATACAGAAAGTACAAGATATACAGGAAAGTTAATAATCCGCCTATCCATTTTCCAAAGCAAAATTGGAAAATTTCAAAGAGATTTTTCCCCGGAAGCCTTGAAAGCATAAAATAATACATCAAGGCTAACCCCATACCAAAGACCATGGCTAATCCAATCGCAATCCAAGCATCCTGCTTCGCATCATTTCCTGTACTTACAACTGCCGCACTTCCAATTTCAAAAATAAAAATCAATATAAATAATTGCCAAAGGGACAACTTCTCAACAAGTATATTTTTCATGATGATTTACTTGATTTTTTACTTTTCCTATATCGGTAATCTACCACCATACCGTAGATCAGTCCGAATAATAAATTCACATACAACATCCATTGACTCGTCCCTTTTTCAAAGAAAATATTTGCATCTAAAATCGATAGAAGCGAAAGATCATATAAGTATAGATCAAACATGGTTATCACTCCGATAGACGCTAGCAAGATGGAAGTAAACAAAACGGTTACCAACAGCAATCATCCTTATCCGAAAAAAACTAATTCCATTCCACTTTTGTATATCATTTGTTATTAGTGGGTGAATTATGCTCACTTGGAAAGAAATCCCGAAAACTCTTTTTTTCGCATATAAAAAGACAGCGCTCGCTCGCGCTGTCTTTTTCGTTCTTATAACCCTTCAGGTTCGAATGTTTTACAATCCGTCTCACGACTCGTATCCGCTTCCTTGCCACGGTGACTGACAACGAAGATTTGATCCGCACCACATTTCTGTCCTTCTTCGTTGTACACACAATTACTTACCTCGCATAAAACGTCCTGTGCCATCCTTAAACACCTCCCCTATGGATAGGGTAAGCAAAAAGAGAGAGGGTCATTCGGGGTCTGGTTTGGCAAATCCTTGAATCCTTTTTAGCTCTTTTTTATAATGGCCGTTTTTCTAATAAGCTGGTTAATTACTTCAGAAAAAACGATTCCCATCGCAATTGCCCCTGAAATCAAAAAAGCTTTTGCCGCAAGTGCTAACGCAATATTATAGTCATTTTCAACAAAGTTTCTCATGGCATCATATGCCATTCCACCCGGAACAAGCGGGATGATTCCTGCTACGATAAAAATGATAATCGGCGTTCGATACAGCTTTGCAAAAACCTGACTGGCCACGGCAATAACGAAGGAGGCAATTAACGTAGCATTTACTGCATCAGCGCCATTCATTGTGAAAAGAATGTATATAATCCAACCAAGCATACCAACAAAACCTGATTGAATTAATGAGGTTTTAGGAGCGTTAAAAATAATACCAAAAGCGGCGGCGGCCAAAAAACTAAATAGCAGATGTTGAAGAATGTACATTGGCTGATCGCCTCCTTTTAAAGAAATGATAATACGACAGCAATCCCTGATCCGATGGCAAAAGCAGTGAGCAGTGCTTCTGCTCCTTTAGATATACCTGAAACCAAGTGACCTGCCATCAAATCTCTAACCGCATTGGTTAAAAGCAAACCCGGAACGAGCGGCATAACAGATCCGATAATAATCTTATCTAACTCAACACCCATCCCCATATGGACAAATACAAAGGAAAGAATACCGATAATAATCGACCCAATAAACTCAGAAAAAAACTTGATCGGAACGACTCTGTGAAAGTACATCACACTCGTAAATCCAATCCCACCTGTAATACATGCAGGAAAAAAGTCAATCCAACTTCCATTGAACATAATTAAAAAGCACCCACTCGCAATTGCTGCTGCAAGGATTTGAATGGTTGTCGAATAGGTTAATTGCGACTCCTCTACCTCTGTTAACGCACGAAAGGCCTTTTCAATATCAAGTTCTCCATTTGTTATCCGGCGGGATACCCCGTTTACCAACGCCACTTTATGAAGATCCGTTGTTCGTTCCGTTATTCGCACAAGCTTTGTCTTGGTAGGTTCTGTGCTTTCGATTGAAAAAATAATGCCTGTTGGTGTGACAAAACAATGGGCTTCTCTAACCCCAAATGCACGGGCGATTCTCTCCATCGTATCCTCCACCCGGTACGTTTCGGCCCCGCTTTGGAGCATAATTCTCCCCGCTAATAAACATACTTCCATAATGTCGTACACGACTTGCTTCTTCTCCACTTTTATCACCTTACTGCTGACTTTTTGAATGTAAAGACTACTTTATCATATTTTTCAGATTAGTGGGTCAACACTTTTTTATGTTATATTTAGAATATCGAAATTTTCAAAAAAGTAGGTGCCTTGCTTTGAGAAAACTTGTTGTTACTCATAATCTGGAACAAGTCTATGTTAACGAAATTCAAGCTGTTTTACCAGATTGGGAAATCGTTGTTGGAAAAGAAATTTACAAAGAACATATTCATAATGCAGAAATTATTTTGGGATGGAAAAAGGATATAATAGACCTCTTAGGGAGCTCCTCCACTCTGAAATGGGTTCAAACTTGGAGTGCCGGTGTAAATAATTTACCTCTCCCCATTCTTCATGAGCGAGAAGTAACGGTTACAAGCGCGAATGGTGTTCATGCCTATCCAATTTCTGAAACCATCTTCGGATTAATGCTTGCACTGACTCGGAATATTCACACGTATGTCCGAAATCAGTCCTCAAAACACTGGCATCATGCTGGACTAAAGCTTGAGATCCATGGGAAAACGATTGGTATTATTG
Organism: Bacillus sp. (in: firmicutes); assembly: GCA_011524525.1. Classification (GTDB taxonomy): domain Bacteria; phylum Bacillota; class Bacilli; order Bacillales; family Cytobacillaceae; genus Robertmurraya_A. The sequence goes on from WTKE01000108.1 coordinate 68,628, forward strand.
GTGTTGGGGCAATAGGCAAAGAAACGGCTAAGATTGCTAAGGCGTTTGGAATGAACGTACTCGGTGTAAGAAATTCCCGTTTATCCGAGGAATATGTGGATGAAATGTACACTACAGCGGAACTTGATACGGTCCTACCACAATGCGATTATGTGGTTTCTACCCTTCCTTTAACGAAGGATACAAAAGGATTATTCTCTATGAAAGAATTTCAACTAATGAAGCCGAATTCCTTTTTCATTAATATTGGTCGTGGAGAAATTGTGGTGGAGGAGGATCTTATTCAGGCCCTTCAAACCGGAGAAATTGCAGGGGCCGGATTAGATGTATTTGAGGTCGAACCTCTACCTGAAAACAATCCTTTATGGGAAATGGAAAATGTGATTGTCACTCCGCATACTTCAGGTTCAACTGAATATTATAACCGTCGAGTGGTAGAAGATATCTTTTTGCCAAATCTACGACAGTATGTTAATAATGAGAAGCCTTCGATTAATGTGGTTGATTTTGTGAAGGGGTATTAAAAAACACAGGCTCAAGAAGAACCTGTGTTTCCGACTCGATGGGACTTTAACCCATAAACGACGCTACCCGTATCAAGGATACGAGAGGTTGCTCTGTTCTTTGAGCTACGAGTCATATTTATTATGTCTCAGCTAAAAGCATATTATGCAAAAAAGGATGTCCCTAATCGGACATCCTTTTACAGTACCTTACTTAAAAATGATTTTGTACGTTCCTGCTGCGGATTAGTAAACAGCTCATCAGGTACATTTTCTTCCACAATATAGCCGCCGTCCATAAAGATGACACGATCGCCCACTTCTCTTGCAAACCCCATTTCATGTGTCACAACAACCATGGTCATGCCTTCTTTGGCTAGCTGCTTCATCACTTCTAGCACCTCACCGACCATCTCTGGATCTAGCGCGGAGGTTGGTTCATCAAAGAGCATAATTTTTGGTTCCATTGCAAGTGCTCGAGCAATCGCCACACGCTGTTTTTGACCACCTGATAATGAATCAGGATAGGCATTAGCCTTGTCCTCTAGGCCCACTTTTCGTAAGAGGTCTAATCCCTTTTGACGAGCCACTTCTTCGTCAATCTTCTTCACCTTTACAGGAGCCATCACAATATTTTCAATGACTGTTTTATGAGGAAATAAATTAAATTGCTGAAATACCATTCCCACGTCCTGTCTTACCTTATTAATATTCACGCTTTTATCTGTAAGGTCCACACCTTCAATATAGACATGGCCATCTGTTACGGATTCTAACAAGTTCAAACAACGAAGAAACGTCGACTTACCTGAACCAGAAGGTCCGATCACAACGACCACTTCTTGCGGTTTTATTTCAGCATTAATGTTTTTTAATACTTCGTTTTGGCCAAATGACTTTTTTAGGTTACTCACTTTAATCATTCTGTTGATAGCCTCCTCTCAAGACGGTTTAACAAGAAGCTCAAGGTTAATGTGATAACAAGGTAAATAACGGCTACAGTTATATACGGTTCCCACACACGATAGTATTGACCTTGCATAGCTCGTCCCCAGTACATAATCTCCGGAGCCGCAATGACTGCTGCTAAAGAAGACTCTTTTATTAGCACGATAAATTCATTTCCTAATGGAGGAATCATTCTCTTAAACGCTTGTGGCAGAATGACATGTCTCATCGCTTGTATATGAGTCATTCCAAGGGTTCTCGCCGCTTCCATCTGCCCTTTGTCTATCGATTGAATTCCTGCTCGGAAAATTTCTGCAATATACGCTCCTGCATTTAGTGATAATGCAAGAATGGCTGCTGTAACTGGCTCCGTTTTTCCTGTAAACAATGGAACGAGACCAAAGTGAATAAGCAAAATCTGTACAAATAATGGGGTTCCTCTGAAAAACGTAATATATAAGTCAAAAGGTAGTGACAACCACTTGTTTTTCACCATTTTTCCTAACCCAATGGCCAAACCAAGTGCAGTACCAAAAACAATTCCTGCTAGTGATAACCCAAGGGTAAGCAATGTTCCCTTTAAAAACAATGGAGCGTAGTCCATGATGAGATCAAACCGAAAGTCCATCGTACTCCTCCTTTACTAGAATGAAAAAAATGGCGTAACACTATATGAAAGAGTTACGCCTTAAATAATCAAGTAACCAGTTATTGTTGTGCTTTTAAATCTTCAACGTCTGGCTCAGAACCAAACCATTCTTTGTAAATCTTTGCATATGTTCCATTTTCATAGATGGCGTTAATCGCTTCATCAAATTCTGCTTTTAACTCGCTATCTTTCGGGAACATTAATCCATAATACTCAGATTCGAAAGCTCCTGTATCTTCAACGACTACAAACTTATCATTTGGGTTATTTTTCGCGTATTCTTCAACCACGGTGTTATCGGCAACAACCGCGTCAGCTCCGCCACCTTTAAGCTCCATAATTGCTAGAACGGTATTTTCAAATTTTTTGATATTAGGATTGTTTACTCCTAGTACACTTTCAATGGCTTCTTGACCAGTTGTTCCATTTTGAACCGCAACAACTTTGTCCTTTAAGTCAGCAGCTGACTTGATATCACTGCCTTCTGGAACAAGAATTTTATTTGTTGATAGAAAGTAAGCGTGTGAGAAATCATATGATTCCTTACGCTCATCATTAATTGTAATGGCAGATACAGCAAAGTCAGCAATTCTATCCTCTAATTCTACGAAAACAGGGTCCCAACCTACGTGTACGATATCAACTTCATAGCCAGCTTCTTTAGCAACTGCTTTCGTAAAGTCAACATCAAAACCAACAATTTTATCGCCATCCATATATTCAAATGGTGCGTAAGCTGCGTCCGTTACGACTCTTAATGTTTTCTTCTCTTCACTAGCTCCTTCATCAGATCCATTGTTCTGATCGCTTGTTCCACAAGCGGCCAAAAGCATACTAAACAACACGAACAAAAATGATAATAAAGATAGTTTTTTCACTACATTGCCCCCTTAATTATGGTATTAATTTTTATTAAATCTACTCTAGCAAATACCTCACAACTCTTAATTTTCAGTATATTTCGACATAAAACCATTATAACTTTTATCGTTTTTTTATGCAACAACAAAAACTTTGTTAGGATAATTTATCATTACTTTACCGCGGTAAAGGGTAAGCATTGGAATCCCTACCCTTATATGTGTTTGAAAATATCTTCGGTGAACATTTTCTCTATCATTTTTACTGTCAACCTATCTTACATATTCATTGACAACTGCATAAAAATCATAAAAACCATACAAATGATGAGAGAATATTGTTTCGTTCTCCCATATTACTACTTAATCCTCATCCTTGATGTCTCTGTCTTCTGGAATGGGCTCGTTTTCTAGCTCTTTTAAGAGGTTTTTGTATTTTTCAAGCTGCTCAAAGTGAGTTTTAAATTGATCTTTGAAAATCATGGGCACACCTTCACTATCATGCAATACCCTGATTTTTCCCTGTAAAATTAAGTTCTCTACATACTGAACGGAAACCGATAAATACTCTGCCGTTTCTTTCACTGTTAGGTACATCTATACGTCACTCCTACTATCTATATGAAGCTATTATACCGAATTACCCCTTTTTAACCTATAACTCTAAAGATAATTGTGATTCTAGATGGGCAAAAGCTTGTTCAAGATCAGCGATCAAATCTTCAGTATCCTCAATTCCGACCGATATACGAACGAGCCCTTCAGGTATTCCTAATTCCTTCCGTTCCTCAAGGGTACACTCGACATGACTCGTGGTTCTTGCTGGTCCATAGATCGTTTCTACAGCCCCAAGATTACCGGCTCTATTTGCGTACTTTAACTTTGGCAATAGAATTTTGATCGCGTCCATCTCCTCTTTTAAGACAAAACTAACGATTCCCCCGAAGCCCTTCATTTGTTTTTTTGCAATCTCATGATTGTGATGGGTTTCTAATCCAGGATAAAAAACTTCCTCCACATGCTTCTGATTTTTCAAAAACCTTGCTATTTCCATCGCACTCTTTTCTTGCTGTCTTACACGAAGTTTTAATGTTTTCATTCCTCTTAAAATGAGATAGGCTGACCAAGGATCCATCGTGGCACCATTAATCTCTCGGTAATGATACACTTTTTCCATCAGTTTCTTTGGACCGCATACCACACCGCCCATCGCATCTGCGTGACCACTTAAAAACTTAGTGGCGCTATGAATAACCATGTCCACCCCGAGTGAGAGAGGGTTTTGATTAATCGGAGTTGCAAATGTATTATCAATGATCACCAAGGCTCCTACCGCTTTTCCAGCCTTCACCATTCTTTCAATATCTGTAATCTTCAGAGTCGGGTTTGTAGGTGATTCTAGATACAATACCTTGCACCCTTTAGCCACTTCCGCCTCAATCTCTTCATGATTCCCCGTATCACATAACGTCACACTTACATCAATATGAGGTAAAAACTCGGTGAAAATTTTATTGGTTCCACCATATGTGTCCTTAACAGACACGACTCGATCCCCGGGCCGTAAAAATGTATATAGCGTACTGCTAATGGCGGCCATCCCTGATGAAAAGCCGACTGCTGCTTCTGCATCTTCTAGAATTCGCACTTTTTCCTCGAAAGCTTCGACGGTTGGATTCGTCATACGATTATATGTGTATCCAGGTTTTAGCCCCAATGCCACATCCTGCCATTCATCTATATCATCATAATTGTAGGCAACACTTAAGACGACAGGCACTTGGGTGGCATGAAAAGCAAGAGATGCCTCTTCTCCTGCCCAAACCGCTTTTGTTCCGTCCTGTATATGTAAAAAGTCTTTTTTAGCCATCTAATCACCTCAGAAATTTTATTTATTGTATATTGTATAATATACAGAATATTATAACATATACTAAAGAAAATAACATTGTTCAATCATTTTGGGCTCTACCTTTTTATACTTCAGGTATAATAAGGTAAAGATATTAGCCTTCAGTAAGGAGGAGCCGATGATTCATAAAAGATATCGATCGTTAAAAGATCATGTGTATGATTACATAGCTACAGAAATTCAGAATGGAAACTTGCTTCCTAATCAGAAAATAAATGAAGTGGCTCTAGCAGAACAATTGGAAGTGAGCCGAACTCCTGTAAGAGAAGCTTTGATACAGCTTGCATCCGAAAACTTACTTGAATTTTTCCCTCGAAAAGGATTTATTGTAAAAGAACTTACGATAAAAACTAAGCTTGATGTGTTTCAGGTCGTTGCTGTACTTGACGCATTAGCAGCCTCTTTATCCTTGGAGTTTCTTACGGAAGAAGATTTATATAAGATGGAAGATCTCGTGAAAAAGATTGACCAAGCCATCACACAGCGAAATTATGCTGATTATCAAACCTATCAAAATGAATTTCATCAGGTTTATATAGAGAAATGCGATAATAAAACATTAATTGAACTGCTGCAATCGTTACAGAACAGTTTTGTTAGACAGATTTACTTAAGTAAGGATGAAGATAAGCTATTCTCTGTACTCACACAAATGAACGAGCAACATGCAAACATAATAAAACATTTTAGGAACAAAGATAGGGATAAACTAGAACAGCTGATTAAACATGAACACTGGAAAATCACTCACGAAGACATGATTTAATGGAACAGACTTGACGGTCTGTTCTTTTTCTTTTCCTACATATAAGTTACATTTCTGTGAAAGATAAGAATAATTGTTTGACATATACGATAGAAAATATTAACCTAATATAGTTTTTTAAAATAATTAATCCGATAAACTTAGTGGGGGTTTAAACATGAAAAAATTATTATTCGTGCTGTTCACTCTCCTTCTTTCTCTAGCTTTAGTGGCTTGTGGAGCAAAAGAAGAAGAATCAGCAGCAAATTTATACGAAGAAATTAAAGAGAAAGGTGAAATTACCATCGGGACAGAAGGTACTTATGCACCGTTTACTTTCCATGACGAGTCTGGGGAACTAACAGGTTTTGACATTGATATTGCTGAAGAAGTATTCAAGCGCCTAGATATTAAGCCTGTTTTCGTAGAAACCAAATGGGACGGAATGATCGCTGGACTAGATGCCAAGCGTTATGACATGGTGGCTAACCAAGTAGCGATTCGTGAAGAACGCCTTGAGAAATATGATATGTCTGAACCTTATATTTCTTCAAAAGCAGTACTTGTTGTTGGTGAAGCAAACGAAGACATTAAAACATTTGAAGATCTGAATGGGAAAAAAGTAGGGCAATCTTTAGACAGTAACTACCGTAAGATTGCAGAAGCAAATGGAGCAACAAACACTGTCGTTGATGGATTTAATCAAGCCATTGATTTAATCACTTCAGGTCGTATTGATGCAACAATCAACGATAATCTTTCTTACCTGGATTTAAAGAAGCAACGTCCTGACCTAGCGATTAAAAAGGTGGATGAAGAAGCAGATGTCACAAGTAATGCTTTCTTATTCCGTAAAGACAACAAAGAGCTAGTTGATGCGGTTAACGGTGCATTAGCTGATATGATCGAAGACGGCACGTACCTTGAAATCTCAACTAAATGGTTTGGCGAAGACGTATTGAAGTAAAGGACTGAATCGAAATGGTCTTAGATGAAAGAGCGGAACGAATTATAGGAATCCTTAGTGATTCCTTTTTTCCTATATTAAAAGCTGGTTTATATTTTACGGTTCCATTAACACTGATCACATTTACACTTGGTCTAATATTAGCGTTTTTCACAGCAATTGCACGCATATCAGGTATTAAGCCTCTCGTTGCCCTTGCTAAATTTTATGTGTGGATCTTTCGGGGGACACCGTTGCTTGTTCAATTATTCATTCTATTTTATGGTCTGCCGAGTGTGGGAATTACGCTAGATCCCTTTCCAGCTGCCGTACTTGGTTTTACCTTGAATAAAGGGGCGTATAGCTCGGAGATTATTCGTGCCGCGATTCTTTCCACTCCTAAAGGACAGTGGGAAGCCGCCTATTCCATTGGTATGACCCGGTCACAAGCCATGAGACGAATCATCCTCCCACAAGCAATTAGAGTATCTGTTCCACCACTTGGAAACTCTTTTATCAGCCTGGTAAAAGACACTTCCCTTGCTGCAACGATCACCGTTACAGAGATGTTTCAAAAAGGCCAACAAGTGGCTGCAGCTACGTATGAACCTCTTTGGCTTTATATTGAAGTAGCATTTATTTATTTAATGTTCAGTACGGTGCTGTCCTATGCTCAATCCATGCTCGAACGTCGCTTTGACCGTAGCGTAGCAAAGTAGGAAGGGGGAGTATTGGCTATGATTAAATTAGAAAATTTATATAAAAGCTTTGGAGATATTGAGGTTTTAAAAGGAATTGACTTAGAGGTAGAAAAGGGAAAAACAGCTGTTATTATTGGCCCATCTGGTTCAGGTAAAACAACTCTTTTACGCTGTCTTAATTTATTGGAGATTCCTAATCAAGGGGCGATTACGATTGGGGAAAAAGAACTTCAGTTTCAATCAGGAACAAAGCTAAAACCGGCTCAAATGACCTCCTTTCGTCAACAAACGGGAATGGTGTTTCAATCGTATAATCTTTTTCCACACTTAACGGTTGTTGAGAATGTCATGGAAGGCCAAGTCGTGGTTTTAAGACGCTCAAAAGCGGAGGCCAAAAAGCGTTCTCTCGATTTACTCGCCAAGGTTGGGCTAAGCGACCGTGCGGATATGTACCCTCACCAACTATCAGGAGGCCAACAGCAACGTGTTGGTATTGCAAGAGCGATGGCGATGGACCCTAAAGTCTTACTATTTGACGAACCCACCTCGGCGCTGGATCCGGAGCTTGTTGGTGAAGTATTAAAAGTCATGAAGGATCTCGCGGAAGAAGGCATGACGATGGTCGTTGTTACCCACGAAATGGAATTCGCAAGAGACGTAGCAGATCAAGTCATATTCATGGACCAAGGAATCATTGCCGAAAAAGGAACACCAGAAGAAATTTTCACCCTCTCCACCAATCCGAGAACACAGCAGTTTCTTAACAAAGTCGCACGCTGAACTATCACACCAAATAACAAAAGGGGTAAAGTGTCCTTCTGAGAAGGACACTTTACCCCTTTTTGTCCACGACCGGTGACAGACACCCACCGTGGACACTTTGGCCTCATTTGTCTTTTTGTGGTGTCTGTCACCGCAATTAGGCTGCTTTTTTGGCTTGTGTTTTTTTGCTGTGCGCTCTCGCAACTGGGCCATAGAAGAAGATTCCACTTGCCAGTAGAGCCATACCGAACATGAAGGTTTTGATGTCTGCTGTACCCGCATAGATTACCCATACCGAATACAAGGTTGCTAGTAAAGCAATGACGCCATCAATCACTTTTGATCTTGCTTGGCCTTCATACGTTTCACCTGATATCACTAGCTTCAACTGGAATACAGCTGCAATGAAGTAAGGAACCAGATAAGACAAGGTTGCAATATAAATAACAAAGTCAAACGCCGCAGAGATGGAATTTGAAATGGTCGAGAAGATAAATAATTGTCCTAATGAGTTTGTGATAATCATTGATAACACAGGAATATTCTTCTCGTTTTCCTTTATAAATGGAGGTAAAAACAGGCCTTGCTTGGCTGCTTGGTAAGGAACCTCTGCACTAAGCATCACCCAACCAATGGTAGATCCAAATAAACTGATTAATCCAATACCTGCTAACACTTTTCCAGAGACCGGTCCAAGCACAGAGACAATCGCATCAATTAATGGCTTGTCTGATGCAATTAACGCCTCTTGGCTTAATAAGCCCATCACTAATGTACTTACTCCAATATAAATGGCTAACGCTATAAACAACCCTAGAATCGTTGCACGCTTCACATCCACCGGCTTTTTCGCACGTCCCGCAAAAACAACCGCCGATTCTACGCCGATAAACGCCCATAAGGTAGCCACTGCTGCATTGCTAATTTGACCCATCAACCCGACCGTTGCACCACTCTCATCGTAACGCGGCTCAACCATAGGTAGCATGTGGGATGCCTCGAATGCAAACAACGCAACAATAATAAAGATGAAGAATCCTGCCACTTTAGACGCTGTTGCAATAAAGTTTAACTTCCCTGCATTTTCTAACCCACGTAAAATAATCAAGTGTGTTCCCCATAATAAAATGGAACAAACCACAAAAGTTAAGGCATTGCCGACCTTTACAGTAAAGGAACCTACTGTAAACCACTCAGCCTGACTCGTCAAAATAGGAAAGAACGTTGATAAATAACTAGCGAATGTGGTAATGATGGCAATATTACCTGCTAAGTTACCAATCCAATAACCCCAAGTAGCCATGAACCCAGAAAGAATGGAGCCTTTAGAATTTGGCTTAAAAAGCTCTTTCGCATAAATTTGTGGCCCACCATTTAAATTCGGCTTTCTCATTCCTAAATTCCCGAACACAAGCGCAGTAACCAACACCCCTGCTCCTGTAAATATCCAAGCGAGAATAACCCCCGCCGGACTTGCTGCTTCTGATAGTGAACGTGGTAACATAAAGATCCCCGAACCTACCATATTTCCAACTACTAATGCAGTTAGTATCCATAAACCTAATTTCGTTTGTTTTCCCATAATAATATTCCTTTCTATATATTAATCCCCAACTCTCAAAAATAGAGGCCCTAATAGACATAAAAAAACACACCAAAACGTAAGTACAGTGTGTTTTACAATAACCGCATCAGGCTAATGGATAGTTCAACATAGCCTACGAGCTATGACAGTCCATATTAAATTAAAATGCTTTACTAGCATAATTCATGCTCATTTTTATGTCAATGGCATTAAATGCTATTGTACCGATCGAACATCAGAAAACGGATAAAATACAAACTCACTAACTCCAACAATCTTTTCCTTTTTAATAAAACCAAGACCATTCCTTGAGTCCATACTGCGAAGTCGATTGTCACCCAATACAAAATAATGCCCTTCCGGAACCATAGTAGGTCCATAATCTCCCGTTAACACACTACCTTGTTCATGCGCCTGCTCCCGATTACTTTCTAAATACTCTTCGCTGTGAACAACTCCATTGATTAGTAACTGATCGTCCCTTATTTCAATCATATCTCCAGGCAAGCCAATAATTCTTTTAACGTAATTTTCGCCTTCCCCTTTAATAATGACGATGTCCTCACGTTCAATTTTGTCTGTATTCACTTTGTTAACAAATATTTTCTCTCGATCATGGAGAGTGGGTTCCATCGAGGCACCATCCACAATATAAGGAGCAAAGACAAATGTACGAACGACGACTACGATAGCGAAAGCAATAAACACCGATTTACCCCAGCTAATTATTTCTTGCCTCTTCTTAGTTTCTCCCATCCTATTCTGCTCCTCTTTTCTCTAATAACTTGTTTACATTTTATCATAATCACCTAACACCCTCGGTTACCAAAGCTCACTTTCAGCCCATAAATCGTTAGACAGGATTCTCCAAATATATCTAGAAATAGCCAAAAAAAGTCAGCACATGTGCTGACCCTGTTTATCCTTATTGTTGACTCTTCAATTTTTTTCTGTACTGATACATTTTCCACTGATAATGAATAAAGCAACCGATACAAAAACCTAATAAGGCCACCGTTGCAGCAATCGCAACTAGAATGGTAAAAATATATCCCATTACTGGTAGATTGAAGGCAAACCCAATAAAGCCTGCCCCTAAACATAGAATGGCGATTTTTTGATTAAACTGCTGCTGCTCCCAATCCTCCTGCAGATACTTGGTTGGTTCCTTTTTTAAAAATCGCTTCGCTCCCTCCATGATCGGATTAATACGAAAGATTAGTCCACATACACCCGAGAGCAAAGGAATTAATAAAATCCATTCTAGATTTGTCACCCAAGTGAGGATAACGGAAAGGACAATAACCGATTGGTTAACTTGCACTAGGGGCTTTGGAATTGTACGAACGTCAGATATCATTTATATCACACCTTTTTTATAGGATTAGTTGGTAATTCATTTTACAAAATATCCAGGCATTTGTATACAAATTAGCATACCTCTAATAAAACGAAAAAAAACGATTGCCTCATAGCAATCGCCCCTTTTTACACACCCTTTTGTTGCTGTTGTTCTTTTAAAATATCACGAATTTCAGAAAGCAATTTTTCCTCACTGGTTGGTGCCTTTACTTCCGTTTTTACTTCTTGCTTCTTTCTAAACTTCTGTAAGAATTTCACAAATAGGAAAATGGAAAATGCTATAATAAAGAAATCAACAATATTTTGTATGAATTGACCATATTTGATCGTTGCATCATCGTATGTATATTCTAGCTTCGTAAAATCAAATCCGCCTAGTAAAAGCCCTACAATCGGCATAAGAATATTGTCTACAAGCGAACTAACAATTTTACTAAAGGCTCCGCCAATAACCACCCCGACAGCCAAGTCAATCACATTTCCTTTTAAAGCAAACTTCTTAAAATCCTGCCACATTTTATGTCCTCCCTATCGAAATGTATACAGACTAGTATATCTTGAAACAGGGAACGTATGTAAAAATATGCTCATGTAACGAAGATATCTATACTTTGCGAATTGTTAAAAGTTTTCCCAGTAATTCCCTTCAAATTTTTTCTTGAAACATGACATTTGTCATGTCCCTCTCTATACATTTATGCCTTTTCATGACCTGCTCATAAACACTACAATAACAGTAGATAAATTCAAAACCTTGTAGGAGGCTTTTATGAGCAAGCAAAAAACGGCTGAATTAAGAAAAAGCGTAGTCCCTTTTGAAAAGTCAGATATAAATAAAAGTATTAAACAAATGATTAACACCTTTGTCCCATTCTTCGGTTTATGGTATTTGGCGTATGCGAGTCTTTCCATTTCTTATTGGTTAACGTTGCCACTTGCTATTGTAGCTGCTGGATTTGTGATTCGAATCTTTATCATTTTCCATGATTGCTGCCACCAATCGTTCTTTAAAAATCGGAAAGCAAACGCGATAATTGGTAACATCAGTGGAATCATAACGATGTTTCCTTACGAACAGTGGAAGCGAAGCCACAATATCCACCACGCAACAAGCGGTAATTTAGATAAGCGTGGCATTGGTGACATTTGGGTGATGACAGTTGAAGAGTATGTAGCTGCAACACCGGCTCAACGCCTTCAATACAGAATGTACCGTAATCCGTTTGTCATGTTCGTTCTAGGACCGATATTCTTGTTCCTTGTTACTAATCGTATCAATGTGAAAGATGCAAAACGAAAAGAGCGCCTTAACACTTATTTCAACAATATTGCAATCGTTGTGTTGTATGCATTTATGATTTGGTTAGTTGGCTGGAAAGCATTCCTTCTTGTTCACGCGCCTATTCTATTTGTTGCTGGTGCGTTAGGAATTTGGTTATTTTACGTACAACATCAATATGAAGACAGCTATTTTGAACATGAAGAAGAGTGGAACTATGTGAAGGCAGCCGTTGAAGGAAGTTCTTATTACAAGCTTCCGAAGATCTTGCAATGGGTAACTGGAAACATCGGCTTTCACCATGTGCACCATCTAGCACCTAAGGTTCCAAACTACAATCTTGAAAAAGCACATGAATCTACACCACCATTACAAAAAGCTACGACGGTTACTTTGGGAACAAGTCTTGAATCCATTCACTTCAAATTATTTGATGATGAAAATAAGCGATTTGTAAAATTTAAAGACATTCAACATCTTCTTGAAGAAGGAAAGGCTAGCCTGCAATTAAGCAGAAAGCACCCTACTGCCGAAGAGAAGTAAAGGAGAAGGCTCACCTGGTTAGGTGAGCCTTTTTGTTAGATTTCTTTTACATATCTTTCATCTGGAATCTTGTTTAGCATCACATACAAACACGTATTGTCCTCACCATTCACGAAAGACATTTCTTCTTCCCCAGTAAAATGAATCACATCATGTTTGGATACAGCCAAGCTTTTTCCATCCACATGAAAGGTTCCTTCTCCCTCTACCACCTGAATAAACACATTTGTCCCAGGATGTTTATGTGCAGGCAATGCTTGATTTTTCGAAAAGTTCAAGACGAATACCGTACTCTCTCCTTCTTTAAAAATCACCCGTTTCGTAAATTTCTCTTCATTATATGTGGTAAAAGTAGATAAGCTTTGTTTTTGCATCATGATCAATTCCTTTCCTTCTTTATGACTACATCATATCTTGTTCCGTTTCGTTTTGATGTGATATGAATCAATCTTTTCGATAGGGTTTTTACCTTTTATGGTATAACTTGTATATAAGTAAAAAAGAACATTGGGGGAAATTTAGTGTTTACACTTAAAGTAAATGAACATATCAGTCTCGGGTTGTTACAACCGCATAATGCCGAGGAAGTCTATTCCTTAGTTGATGCCAATAGGGAACATCTAAAAGAGTGGCTTGGATGGGTTAATAACATTACATCTATAAACGATTACAGCGAAACCATTATTCCCATATGGTTAAAGCAATTCGCTGATAATAACGGTTTTAATACAGGAATATTCTATGACGGAAAATTAGTAGGCATGATATCACTTCATTTCATTAACTGGAAGACAAAACATACAAGCATTGGATATTATTTATCAAAGAAAGAAGAAGGTAAGGGGATTATTTCAGAGTGTGTAAAATCACTGCTTGTATATGCTTTCAGAGATCTAGAACTTAATAAAGTTGAAATACAGTGTGCAGAAGATAATATCAAAAGCAGGAAAATACCTGAACGACTCGGCTTTAGACAAGAAGGCATAAACCGTGATGCTGAGTTCATAAATGGACATTATAATAATATTGTCACTTATAGTATGCTTAGAAGTGAGTGGCAAAAATAATACACTAAAAGCAGCCATCTCTCTTATTGAAGAGATGGCTTTTTCGAGAAAACAATAGAGGAAAAAGGAGGGATTTGTCGAATGCTTTAATGATGCTAATAGAAAGGAAGATGCCGATTGATTGTTAAAGAATTAACGGTTCCATTAAAGCTACAAGCCGTACAGTGTTTAGAAAAAAGAATATTGTCTTCTCATCATCAGTATCCACAAATTCAAGCTGACTTAGCAAAACGCAAGGCCGGCTATTATGGTGAACGTTCTCTCTGTTATTATTTTCAACAACTTCCCCCAACCTCGTTTCTTTTTCACAACCTTCGCCTCGAACAACATGACTCTCCTTTTGAGATGGATGTTCTCATCCTTTTTCCTACCTTTGCATTAATCATTGAAACTAAGAACATTATTGGAGAAATTCATTTTGACTCTCAATTTGGTCAGCTCATACGTACATGGAATGACAAAAAAGAAGCTTTTCCAGATCCTATCGCCCAAGCACGAAGGCATCAGGCTTTATTGGGGTATTCGCTCTTTCAACAGCTAGGTTATAGCATGCCCGTCGAATTCCTGATCGTTGTTAGTAATTCATCTACCATTATCAGTACCGATCCCGGAAAAGCTTATCTATTTAAGCAAGTCATTCACGCAAATAAGCTCCCTCTACGATTAAAGGAGCTTCAGTCAAAATATAGAGCGGAGATAATCGAATCCTCACAACTTAAGAAATTAAGTAGAAGATTATTAAAGGAACATAAAGAAGCTGAATACGATGTGTTAAAGAAATTCCACATTCAAGCCAATGAACTTGTAAAAGGCGTTCAATGTCCGAACTGCAAATGGTTTCCGATGCAGCGTAAAAAAGGTCGCTGGGCATGCAGGAACTGTGGCCATTCAGACCGCTTGGCACATCTTGAAGCGTTACATGATTATTCGTTACTCATCTCTCCTACGATAACCAATGCGAAATGTCGTGATTTCCTTCAAATTGACTCCCCTTTTGTCGCCAGTCGCCTCTTAAAATCACTAAATCTATCTGAAAGTGGCACACTCAAAGGGAAAAAGTATTATTTTCCGAAAAAAATGAAGCTCCTCCCTGAGAAGAAGTGAGGATATTTGCGATCCTGAGAATTTATTTGCGATTCCCGAACTTTATTTGCGATCCTGAGAATTTATTTGCGATTCTCAGGATTTATTTGCGATTCCGGGAATTTATTTGCGATTCCCGGAATTTATTTGCGATTCCGGAAATTTATTTGCGATCCCGAAACTTTATTTGCGATTCTAAAAATTTATTTGCGATTCCCGGAATTTATTTGCGATCCTGACATTTTATTTGCGATTCCTCCAAGCTTATTTGCGATTCCCGAAACTTACTTACGCTCCTCAAAATTCCTAATTCCCAATCGCACCCTCCACCACATAACGACTCACATCCAGCACAGTTTCTTCTCCAAGAGCGAGCTTTGCGAGCTCGGCACCCAAAAATGGGCCGCTCGTTAGGCCAGAGGCTCCTAGTCCATTCGCGATTAAAACACCTTCCAAGCCCGGAACTGCCCCAATCACTGGTAAAAAATCAGGGGTAAATGGACGAAAGCCCACTCGTGTTTCAACTACCGTCGCTTCCTCTAAGCCTGGAAATACCTCTAATGCTTTCCCGATAATTTCATTCAACCCACCAGCTGTGACTCTCGTATCAAACTCTTTATTGTCTTCATGCGTCGAGCCAACAACAACGCGACCATCTTCAAACGTTAATAGGTACTGATTATTCGGAGGCATCACAACGGGCCATTCAGAGGTGTCCACACCCGGTAATTCTAAATGAACAATCTGCGCTTTTTGCCCCGAAACTTGAAAATTCACTCCAACAGGCTCCAACACTTCTCGTGCCCAAGCACCCGTCGTGACAAGCACTCCATCGGCGTCTAACACCTCACCATCAACAACCACACCACTCACGCAGTTATCCTCACATACGAGTGAAGCATTTCCACGAACGTATTCCGTGCCAAGCTGAACCGCCGCCTTCACCAATGCATCGCGTATGAGTCGTCCGTCTACCTTTGCCCCACCTGACACATAAACCGAACCATATCCTTCTGCAACGAGAGGGAATACCTCTTTTGTTTGTTCATAAGTTAGGATGCTCACCTCTCCGATTTCTGGTGCATCCTCTCTCCGTTTTATGGTCCTTTCTGCCATTTGTTTAAGTTTTTCCTCATTTGTATGAAGGCTTAAGGCTCCCACTTTTCGATATCCTGTATCCCCTACTCCATAAGTGGATAATTTTTCAACCAACTCCGGGTAATAACGCGCTCCGTGCTTCACTAACTCATACCATGCCTTATTTCGTCTTTGTGAAATCCATGGACAAATAATTCCCGCGGCCGCGTTTGTTGCTTGTCCCACCTCGTCACGATCAACCAGGACAACACTCATTCCTTTTGACGCTAAGTGAAAAGCCGCTGAGGCACCTAATATCCCTGATCCTAGTACAATCATTCTTCCCATCATGAACACCTTTTTCCTATAGTAATAACATTAATATTACTAAACGTTCTTTTTCATCTCAAATTCAAAAAAATAGTAAATCGAAATGCCATTGTCTATAATAGATTTAAGACCATTTTTATGTAACATCGCATATATATTTAGATTAACGAATGAATGATAGAAACGGGATATTCCCGAATGGGAGTGGATGGTTATGAGCACACCGCTTGCGAAAAAAGCTCCATCTTCAGAAAAAGATAAAGAGAAAATATGGACGCGTGACTTTATTCTAATTTGCTTATCAAACTTTTTTGTTTTCCTTGGTTTTCAAATGACTTTGCCCACTATTCCTTTATTTGTGGAAAACCTCGGTGGAAATGACCAGCTAATCGGAGTGGTTGTGGGAATCTTTACTTTCTCCGCCCTTTTAATTCGACCTTACGCCGGGCATGCCCTAGAAAGTAAGGGACGTCGATTTATTTATCTTGTTGGATTAGGGATTTTTGTCTTATCCACCGGAACTTTCGGGATTGCTGGAGGCCTTGTTTTCTTATTTATTTTAAGAATTATTCAAGGAGTAGGTTGGGGACTTTCAACGACAGCTTCAGGTACGATCGCGACCGATCTGATTCCCGCCAAACGCCGTGGGGAAGGAATGGGATATTACGGTCTTTCTGGTAACTTAGCTCTTGCCATGGGGCCAACCCTCGGACTAGCGCTTGTAGGTTATCTTAGCTTTACACAACTCTTCTTGATTTGCGGGATATTTGGTGCAGTTGCGATCGCCTTGTCTTCTCGTATACAATTTAAACCCGTAGAACCCGTAACTTCTTCCAAACCTAAAAAGCTCGACCTTTACGAAAAGACAGCCTTGCCTCCTTCAATATTGCTTCTTTTTATCACTGTAACGTTTGGTGGAATCGCTTCCTTCCTCCCTTTATATACAGTGAAAAAGGGGATTGAAGGAATTGAATGGTACTTTCTTCTTTATGCTATTGCTCTTCTTATCTCAAGAACCTTTGCTGGAAAGCTCTATGATCAAAAAGGACATCGCTTTGTATTCCCGGCTGGTTCGATTATGATTATGGCGGCCATGATCCTGCTTGCCTGGATTCCGAATAGCACGATCCTCTATTTAGCAGCCATTATTTATGGGTTAGGCTTTGGGACCGTACAACCCGCTCTTCAAGCATGGAGTGTTCAAAATTCCCCTATTAGTAGGCGTGGAATGGCAAATGCTACCTTTTTCTCATTCTTCGATTTAGGGGTGGGCATCGGTGCGATTCTTTTTGGACAAATCGCTTTCTTTTTAGACTACCATAGCATCTACATAGCATCAGCTATATCTGTATTTATTGCCATAATGCTGTATTACACCGTATTTGGAAGAGAAAAGGCGAGAGCGCAGTAAGACTCTCGCCTTTCTTATTCTACAAATTGATCGTAAATTTCATCAAAGATCCTGGCCATCTCCATATCCAGCGTAGTAAGACCTCCTGCGTTCCACGAGCTAAGTTTAATCGTAATTACTTTATAATCAATCGAGATAAACGGATGATGATTTCGGTGTTCTGAATAATTTGCTAGCTCACTCACAAATGACACACCGGTTAAATAGTTTTGAAAACGATATTTCTTGCTCATCCATTTACCCTCGTCCCATTTCCAGCCAGGCAAATTTTCCACATATGTAATGATTTGTTGTTCAAGCAATTTCTCCACAGTGATTCCCCCTTAAAAAGCTAAACCATAAATAGAAAATCTCTCCAACGGATTTCCTTGTGAGCAAATGACCTCCGATCTTAACTGAAACATGCCCATGCTTTCTAAAAAGTCGATATACTCTTCACTTGCATAGTACAAAATCAGTGTTATTTCTCGATCATTCTTCTCAACCGATTGAAGGATACGATGAATTATATTCCGAAAAATATGAATAGAGAACGGGTTAAAAAAGTAAAAAAATTGATCCTGCTGGTGGATCGGGTATTCCTCTGCAAAACCGAAGAAAAATTGAATTGAATCATCTGACCCATACTTTTTCCGATAATTTCCTCTATTCTCCAAGGCAAGCCGATAATACTCCTCATTCATCTCTACACCTGTTACGGTTGCTCCTGTATGATGATAAAGAAAGAAATTCAGTCTTCCTTTTCCACAGCCAAAATCAACGATCCGGTCAGATGCTTTGAATTCATACTCACGGATGAGTTGTTGCAGATGCAAATAGGGTGTGGCTTCATACCGATGAAATTGCAATGACTTGTAAAAGTTGAGTTGTTCACCCGTTGTGACGATAGATAAGCTCTTATCCATATCCTGTTCTCTCATGTTTGCTCCTCTGGTACGTGAAATTTCCCTTTGATCCCACCTGCATGATAAAAACCGTCTATATAGATTTTATTCAGAACAACCTGTTTCGCTCGATACTGAATAGCTATGACAGGATTTCCCTCAAAATCATAGGTGGGGTCTCCTAGAACAGTGAATTGATTCACCACTACATTACGGTATGCAGATACCACCATCGCTCTTGGAGTGGACGCTTCATACAAGGAAGTAAAGATAGGAGCAATCGCAACCAGATTCATGGCTTTTATGTTATAGGCTGTTTTTGACTCTGGATCATTTCCTTTATGATGACCGATATGACGAAAGTTGAAGGCACGATTATCATGAACCGACAGATGGCCAATAATGGTGACATTTGAAGCAGCTGAAGCATTGTGATGAGCCTTGATTTCCACTCCCCCAAAGCATCTTGTTGTCGTATTGTTCGCAAGCCATACGTATCTCGAGCCATCATCTATTTCTATGCCATTGGAATTGGAATAGCCGTGTTCATGAGCTCTTCCACTCGGATCACACATATGTGATTTTGATATAAAAATATAATCACTATGATGAGTGGTAATTCCATCATCTCCAAATCCGTATCCATTGCATTCATCGAGCCAGATGTACTGACTTCTCCCTGGACCAACGAATCCATCTGTTATGTAATAGTAAAGAGTGGAAGAAACGTCAAAAGCATGTAATCCTGCATGAATCGCTTCTACCCTTCTTATCCACCCATACTTCACATGGGCAAATGTGAAGCAACTCGATCGATTATTTCCACTCGCTGTTTTTTCATCACTCGGTAAACGTTCGACATTCCAATCAAGGGTCATTCCTTCCACATAAATATGGTGATTCCCACTTATGTGATGCTTGTTGGTGAGAAGAATGGCGGATTTTAGGGCGTCATGGTGGAGTTTAAGTATTGTCTTTCCCTTTCCTGCCCCAACAAGGATCGTGTTGGAGGGGAGTTTTATTCCTTTTGTGACAAAAACACCTTCAGGGATAATAATCTTACAGTTGCCTCGTCCGAGTGCTTTTCGAAAAGCGTTTGTATTGTCGGTCATTCCATCACCAACTGCCCCAAAGTCAACCACATTTTTTTCGGTCTTTATTTCACTTTGAAGTTTGTGTAATTCAACGTCTAAATCTGGAAGCCATGAGGGGATCGCCTCCCCTTTTTCATTTACGATGGTTCTCATGTCAATCGTTGAAGGACTAGGAGGCACGGAAATTTTTTGAAAAAGATTATCGGTCTCTTTTATCAATAGATCCAAAGGGGTTAAGTATCTGGACCACCTCTGAATCAACTCTGGATTTTGCTCTGGATTATGATGTTTGGTTAGGTGAAGCAGACCTGTCACCTCCAGGTGAAGATAGTTTATATCTTCATAGTAGTACACCCTTTCATACAATAACAAGGATCGAAGGTATTTTTTGAGGGTAAAAAGAAAAGAGCACCCAAATAATGAGTGCCCCTGTCATACTTACACCATAATTTTGCAAATATCGTTTGTAAATTCAACCGGATCCTCAATCGGTAATCCCTCAATGAGCAATGCCTGATTGTAAAGGAGCCCTGTAAACAAGGATAGCTTGTCCTTGTCATTAGCAAACGCATCCTTTAAGGAAGCAAATACTTCGTGGTTCACGTTGATTTCTAACACTTTGTCCGCTTTGACATTTTGGCTATTTGGCATCGCTTGGAGCACCTTCTCCATCTCAATGGACACTTCACCTTCCGTTGTTAAGCAAACGGGATGAGATTTTAGACGCTTAGATACACGTACCGCCTTTACCTTTTCTCCAAGCGCTGATTTCATGTATTCAAACAGTTCTGCGTTCTCCGTTTGTTCTACTGACTCTTTTTCATCTGCTTGCTCTTCAATTCCTAAATCACCACTAGAGACGGACTTGAATTCTTTCTCCTTATAATTCATGAGCATACGAATCGCAAATTCATCAATGTCATCTGTGAAGTAAAGAATTTCATAGCCTTTATCCGCCACAAGCTCGGTCTGAGGAAGCTTTTCGATGCGCTCCACTGACTCACCTGATGCATAGTAGATATACTTTTGATCCTCCGGCATTCTTGACACATAGTCATCTAACGTTACAAGCTTCTTTTCCTTCGATGAATAAAACATGATGAGATCCTGAAGCGTTTCTTTATTGCTTCCAAAATCGCTATATACGCCAAACTTTAATTGGCGACCAAAGGATTGGAAAAATGCTTCGTACTTTTCGCGGTCGTCTTTTAACAAGCTTTGTAGCTGACCTTTGATTTTGTTTTTGATGTTTTTCGCAATGAGTTTTAATTGACGATCATGCTGTAACATTTCTCTTGAGATATTGAGAGATAAATCCTCTGAATCAACCATCCCTTTCACAAAGCTGAAGTAGTCCGGTAATAGATCCGCGCATTTATTCATGATGAGAACACCGTTTGAATAAAGCTCCAGCCCTTTTTCATACTCTTGTGTATAGTAATCGAATGGAATTTTTTCTGGTATATATAACACCGCATTGTAGCGAACCGCGCCATCCACGCTGATGTGAATATGCTTTAAAGGTTTATCAAAGCCGTAATGTTTTTCAGCGTAAAAGTTTTCGTAGTCCTCTGTTGTTAATTCGTTTTTGTTCTTTCTCCAGATTGGCACCATGCTGTTAATGGTTTGCTCTTCTGTGTACTCTTCGTATTCCGATTCACTGCCCTCTTTTAAACGACTGCCCGTCGTATCCATTTTAATAGGGTAACGAATGAAATCTGAGTACTTTTTAACAATGGATTTCAGACGATATTCTTCTAAAAACTCATCGTAGTTATCGTCTTCTGTATTTGGCTTAATGGTAAGGATGATTTCCGTTCCCACTTCACTTTTTTCATGCGGCTCGATCGTGTAACCATCGGCACCTTCTGATTCCCACTTATAAGCCGTGTCGCTTCCTAATGATTTGGTGATAACCGTAACCACGTCTGCGACCATGAAGGCAGAATAAAACCCTACACCAAACTGTCCAATGATGTCGTGACCATCCTTTAGCTCGTTTTCAGATTTAAAGGCAAGTGAGCCACTTTTAGCGATAACCCCAAGATTGTTTTCAAGATCTTCCTTGGTCATACCAATTCCAGTATCAGTAATCGTTAATTTTCTGCTCTCTTTGTCCGCAGCAATCTTTATAAAATAGTTGTCTTTATCAAAAGTGATGTTATCGTCTGTTAAAGCACGATAATAAATTTTATCAATCGCATCACTTGCGTTTGATAATAACTCACGGAGAAATATTTCTCTGTGTGTATAAATGGAGTGAATCATCATGTCTAACAATCTCTTTGACTCTGCTTGGAATTGCTTCTTTTCCATTCAAATATCCCCTCTCATCAATCAATACTATGTAATCCCTTTAGCACTCTACCACTCAGAGTGCTAATCACTAATTAAATATCACAAAAAAGCCACCCCTGTCAACAGATTAGGGTGACAGACACCGTCCGTGGACAAAATGCCCTTTTTGTCCACGAGGGGTGTCTGTCACCGCTCGTGGACACTTTGGTCTGATTTGTACGCCTGAGGTGGACAGTTTAGTTGACGTATAGTGCTTCGCCTTCTATTTTCAGCCCTTCAGGTGCTTTTATATACAATATGTCCATTCCAATATTGCCGTATGAGCCACTTTGAAACAACTCAACTTTTTCTTTAGTGAATTGTTGGAACGGAAAACCACTTGATATCTCAGCTAATGTTATGGATACATGTGTAGGATTCTTGATTTCGAGTTCATTACCTTGCATCTCTATTTGGACCTCGCCTCGTTTTTCCGTAAGATCCATTCCGTTCACAATGGTTTTTCCCGCATAATGAGTAATCTGAATTTCATTTTTGATATCCGAGCTTTTCTCTATAAACACTTGAACGTAATAATCATTAATGGGTGTAATACCTAGCTCGTCACCAGTTAGTGGAAACGTCCACTTCTCCACAACATCTAAACCGTTCTCCTCTTCAAAGGTCCCCCTAAACGCCTCACTCATTATCTGATCCTGAAGCTTCATAGTCTGTTCCACTTCCTCTTCAGACAGTATGTTGAAGGAATAGCTTTTCATTGGCAGAAGCAACGCAGCACCAGCGAGCAGAATCAGTAGACCACCGTAACCAAGAAGGAGTAATCTTGTAGTTTTCATTCCGATCCATACCTTTTTCTTCGATTTGGACAATTGAGAAACGACTGCAGCAATTACCAAGATTAGTAGAATAATGGCTACCATCATGCCCCCACCTCCAATCGATTTCCTAACACACAGGCTCCTAGAAAAAATAATGCAGTAGTGACCACACTCTTAACTATAAATAGAAGAAACGAAGCCTCCAGTACATAAAATCTCCCAATATCGATTAATAATGCCCCTTCTCCCCCTAAGTACGCTTGGACGGTAATCACAACAATAAGAAGCACCGGAAGTAAAAACGCCACCAGCTTATTTCTTTGAGCAAGCATTCCAATAAAATAACCAACGCTCGCAAACAATAAAATATATAGAAAAAATCCTACCAATCCCTCAAATACATCTATCACCGAAAGCTGATCTACCGCAACGGAAGGTGTTTTTAAAACCTGTGTAACAAGTAACCTTAAAACATAGGTTATTAATAGCCCTGTTATGGCAGCAATCCCACTGGCTGTTGCAAGAAAAAATCCATTCGCATAATTGCTCACCTGTCGAGTCGCAATAAAATTGAAGTCATCATATCTATGCTGCTTGGTGGTCAGCGAGATTCCGTTTGAGAAAGCCCAAATCAAAGTAAATATTGCTACTAAACTACCACTATACGTTCTTACATCATAACTAAAGGTACCTGCACTACCTCCCATAGAGCCCGTTCCGCTAATCGAAAATAATACCCCTAGCACTTGGATAAACATAAGAGAGGTAAAAACCCCTAAATAAGCCTGCAATTTATAGCGATATTGTTTGAAAATAACGTCTCGAACATTACTCTCTGTCAAATACATCATCAATCCCTCCCCTTGATTTGCTGGTTATATACATACATAAATCACTAACGGAAACAGGTGACAGCTCAAGCCCTAGCAACTTGGCTTGCTGCTCTAATTCTCCCTCGCGTTTCACGACCGCATATTTCTGATCAATCCCAACTGCTTGCTGAAAAATAACCTCATCATTTTTTAATAACTCTTCCACAAGGGAAGTTCTTCCGGTAATACCAACCGCATATTCTTTCAAATTTCCCATACTTTCATGAAGATGAACGGCCCCTTCTTTTATCAACAGGATCTCCTCGAAGAGCTCCTCCATCTCATTTAACAGATGACTGGATATGATGATCATCCGTGGAAAGGCTAAATAATCTTTTAAAATAGCTCGGTAAAAATCCTTTCGAACAGCCGCGTCCATTCCTGTCGTTGGTTCATCGAATAAGGTTAGTGGTGCTCTTGTCGATAGTCCCATAATCGTGTTGAACGTGCTTCGCATCCCCTTTGAGAGACTGGCGTGGTACGAATGTTGAGATATAGAAAAATATTCTAAAAGTCGGTGGGCTAAATCACGATTCCAGTTCGGATAAAAACTTTCGGCTGCCTTTAGAATTTCTTCTAATGTAAGCGCAGGATTAAAGGTTACTTCATCACTCATAAAAATGGTGTTAGCCGACACTTTTAAGCTATTAAATGGCTCTTCCGAAAAAACATGAATATCCCCAGATGTTTTTTCAAGAAATCCTGCCATCAATTTTAATAAAGTGGACTTACCTGCTCCGTTTCGACCAATCAAACCTACGATTTTCTCACCCTCTAGAGAAAAAGAAACACTTCTTAAAGCTTGATTCCTCCCATAGGTTTTTGACAGGTTCTCGCATGCAACAATATTCATTGCTTTTCCCCCTCCTTATGAATCAACTCAATTAGCTCTTCCTTACTTATGCCTAATTGGCGAGCTTCTTTAACCGTTTCTTCAACTAGCTCCTTTAGTTTGGTGTTGGTTCGTTTTGTGAGGATGATCTTCTTTGCATCTGTAGCTACAAACATGCCAAGCCCTCTCCTTTTGTACAAAATGTCTTCGTCCGCTAACAAATTTAACCCTTTTGCCGCCGTAGCAGGATTAATGTTGAACATTTCCGCCAACTGATATTGCGAGTAAATTTTTTGGTCAGGTCGAATGGAATCACTTAATATCTCCCCTTCTAGATACTCAGCAATTTGTACATAGATAGGCTTCATACTATTTGAGTTTAAGATCACGTTCCTCACCTCCTATATTCATATGGTATGCCAGTGCATTACTGATGTAATGTACTATATATAATAAAAATGGAAAAATCAAGCATATATTGATGAAATTTAACAATTTGTAACTTTATTCATTTTTTATTTTTCACGTCCATATAATGTAATGAATGTATTCGAACTAGAAAACTGACAGCTTGGAGGAGACCGCATGAACGAGTTTCTCGAAACAATGCAGCGAAAGCTTGGTGAATTAAAAGATCAATCATGGACGGTGGAAAGCCTGCTCGATAAAATTGCGACCGGTACACCTATTCGTATGTCAGAAGAGCTTGTTAACCGCCTGCTACATCTTCAGCCATTAGAAGGAACCTCCAATTTACAATGTTCGTTTGAAGGGGAACATCTAGTCTTAACAGGAAATACAAAGGTAATGCTCGTACCTGTTCCTTTCCGACTAGAACTGAAACCTATCATGGCAAAAGGAAGACGGATACAGTTTGAGGTAATCGACTTAAAGCCGAGTCTAAAGGAATCCATGAAAAAGAAACTATTAAAAGATGCGGATGGGGTAACGTACGAAGATAACAAGCTCACCATTAACTTCAATGACATTGAATTCGTTCGAGACATACCGTTCGGAAAATTAGCTGGGGTAAGAATTAAAGACAAAGTCCTATGGTGTAAGATTGTTATGTAATAAGAAAAGCACAGCTGGACACCAAAACTAAGTTTAAAAATCAAATAGAAAAAGAGAGTCGGTCCATTTCAACCGACTCTCTCTCTTTTATTATGCTAGTTCATAAGGTGTCACATTTCTCTCAATGACTCTAATGCCTTTAGGCGAAACCAGTTGTCCCTTCGCACTATAAAATGCATTGGAAGCAACAATTTGATCCATTGCAATCTTCACTGCAGCCGCATCAACAGGTTCTTTGGGAGATTCCATACTAATGGTAGTCGTTTCACCTGTTTCTGTTATGAATTGTAATTCTAATGTTTTGGCCAATCTACTCACCTCCTAATATTACTCTCTCATCTCCACTTACGCGTTTACCAATTCAAAATTGTCAGCTCGTTCAATGTTCACTACTGGTAGTGAACAAAGGCTCGCTAATGCTTGACCCGCTTGAAAAAGTTGATCCGCAGTAGCCTCCTTACGCACATTACTAAATGTCTTCGTTTTAATGATTACTTCTCCTTTTGAGTTTAGTCCATTTTCGAACAACACTTTAAGCTTTGTATCCATGATCATCGCCTGTGCCATCTTATCACCTCCTCTCACCTTCTATATAGAAAGAAAAGAGGCATTTGGACAGGTTGTTTATAATTTTTTTATTTTTTTCCTAACTAAAGCTCATTATTGTGGATAATGTGTATAACTTTGTTTATAAAATGTGGATATTGTGGATTATTTGAGTTATATACAGTTTATTAACAACATTTTCACAATAGGTATCCACAACATGTGAGTAACCTGTTAATTAGTCAAAAAATTGAAACTTTGTTGTTATTAAGAACGTCATAGATTATGATAAAAATAGAAATATATACCAGTAGAGTTGTTCCCTTCTAAGGAGTGAAGTTTATGAAGAAAAAAGCCAGCAAGCGGAAGCATGTTCCCTTACGAGTAAACCTCCTATTTTTCATTGTGTTTGTCTTATTCGTCATCCTAATTGTGCGCTTAGGCACTGTGCAAATGGTTCAAGGGGTTGCTTACAAGGAAGAACTCGAAAGAACAAATGAAATCTTGGTGAGCCAACCTGTTCCACGCGGTAAAATGTACGACCGAACCGGAAAAATAATAGTAGACAATATGGCTCAAAACGCGATTACATACACCAACTGGGGTGCCAGTCAGGAGGAAATGTTAAAAACAGCAGAAAACCTTTCCGAACTCATCAAGATGGATACAAAAAAAGTGAGAGATCGAGACAAAAAAGATTATTGGATCCTAAAAAATCCTTTATTGGTTAAAGAGAAAATATCCACATCCGAAGAAGAGGCCATGAGAGATTCCACAGAAAGTGAAAAAGAGTTTAACAAAAAATATTACAACACTTTGCTAGAAAGGATCACCGCGGAAGATCTTGCCTCTCTAAAAGAGAAAGATATACAGGTTATAGCAATTTACCGGGAATTTGCAAGTGGTTACGAATATACGCCACATCTCGTAAAAAATGTTGGGGTAACCGATAAGGAATTCTCTATGGTTAGTGAGAATCTTAACTTTTTACCTGGAGTAGACACGGTTACGGACTGGGAACGAACCTATGCATTCGAAAATACCTTAAAAACAATCTTAGGAAAAACCACTACTAGTGAAGAAGGAATACCAGCCGAACAGCTAGATTACTATCTCTCTCGTGGCTATAGTAGAAATGATCGTGTTGGAAAAAGCTATCTAGAATATCAATATGAAGATGTTCTGCGTGGAAATAAATCCAAAATAAAATACTTAAAAGACAAAGCAGGCAATATCGTAGGAACAGTCCCCGTATCCGATGGATCGCGCGGCAAGGACCTGATCCTAACCATCGATATGGACTTACAGCTCGCAGTTGAAAAAATCCTTGAAGAAGAGCTTCTCGCTACCAAACGAGGATTTGGTGGAACAAAATTTCTTGACCGTGCCTTTGTTGTTCTGATGGACCCTAATACCGGGGAAATCTTAACAATGGCCGGAAAGCTTTTAGCTAGAAGCGAAGAAACAGGAAATCTAGAAGTCCAGGACTTTGCACTTGGCAATATTACCACCTCCTATAATGTCGGATCCTCTGTGAAGGGAGCAACTGTGCTTACCGGATACCAAACGGGCGCTATTTCTCCAGGTACTTCCCTTTATGACGGACCCATTGCCATTAAAGGAACTCCAGTAAAAAAATCTTGGAGAAATATGGGAACGATTAATGACTTGTATGCATTAGAGCAATCCTCTAACGTGTATATGTTCCGTACCGCGATGAAAATTGGAGGAGCACAATATGTACCAAATGCTCCATTAAGCTTAGCACCAGATACTTTTTCAAAAATAAGAGATTCTTTTGCCCAATTTGGCTTAGGTGCAAAAACAGGGATTGACCTCCCAAATGAAATGACTGGATTTAAAGGCCCTTCTACTAAGCCAGGGTTTGCCCTTGACTTAGTGATCGGACAATACGATACGTATACAACGATGCAGCTAGCCCAATATGCCGCAACAATTGCTAATGGAGGCTACCGGATCCAACCGCATATTGTAAAAGAAATCCGTGAGCCTGGTACAACTAGTGATAAGCTCGGTCCCGTTTACAAAGAAATACAACCAAATATTCTAAATCGGGTAAGCATGAAGGATGAATGGGTCGAACGAGTTCAAACCGGTTTCCGCAGAGTCATGACCTCCGGAACAGGAGCTAAAGCCTTTGGTTCTGCACCTTATAGCCCTGCAGGAAAAACAGGTACCGCCCAATCCTTCTACGACGGACCGGATCGTGAACAATATCCAAAGAATGCACCACCTGAAGTAATGAATGTAAGCTTAATCAGCTACGCGCCTTCAAGTAACCCCGAAGTAGCAATGGCCGTCATTGTTCCATGGGTGTATACAGGAGACACAGGTCCCTCTCCGAACTTAACCATCGGGCGAAGAGTACTAGATACGTATTTTCAGATGAAATAGAATGAACTCCCGCATCGTGGCGGGAGTTTTTTCGTTGATTTGAGCTTTGTGAGGGGGAGTTTTGCCCAGTCACACCGAGTTTTCGATTCTTTCTGATGGATTTTATTAATATGATTGTGGATTTAAGTAATTTATTTGCGATCCCGGAAATTTATTTGCGATTCTCAGATTTTATTTGCGATCCTAGAAATTTATTTGCGATTCCCAGATTTTATTTGCGATTCTAGAAATTTATTTGCGATTCCCGGATTTTATTTGCGATCCTGGAATTTTATTTGCGATTCCCCAATTTTATTTGCGATCCTGAAAATTTATTTGCGATTCTCAGATTTTATTTGCGATCGTATGTTTAACCCCACCACACCCTATAAGCTCCCCTTATTCCCCATCATAATTTTTCCATATTTTACTTATCTCCTCTTTCTACCTACACTTAAACTATCAAACACAGGAAGGACCGATTGTATGAACTTTTCATTTATTAAAATTGATCATATCCAACTTGCTGCACCGGCTGGTAGTGAGGATCAAGCTAGGCATTTTTTTAGCACGATTCTTGGTTTAACAGAAATCGATAAACCGGCGGCGCTAAAAAAACGCGGCGGTGTGTGGTTCCAACTCGGCGCTCAACAGCAACTTCATATCGGTATCGAAGAACCTTTTTCTCCCGCTAAAAAAGCTCACCCGGCGTTTACAGTAACTAACCTTAGTTCATTAAAAGATCACCTACACAATCATCAAATTCCCTACAAAGAGGATACCCTTATTCCCGCTGTGGACCGGATTTATATTGATGACCCCTTCGGAAATCGAATTGAAATCATCGGAGAACAATAATTATATTCATCCAATACTTAAGAGAGTCGACGCGTGGTGAAAGTCGATGTTCAAGCTGGATCTATCATTCCTGCTTTAGTTGGAACAGCTATTGGAAGTCTCCTTGGAACATTTGAAAAAAAGCCCGGTCCATCCCAACTAGTAGAAACGAAAGCATACTAATCATCCCTCATAAATAGAATGGAACCTCTTTCCACTCTATTTTTTTATAAAAAATGAAACCCTTTCACCCTTTCATTCGTATACAATAGAGTAGTAGAAATATACATTACAGGGGGAAAACAAAAGGAATGAAAAAGTTACTATCAGCTTTGCTAATGGCAGCACTCATTTTTTCACCAGTTGGAAACATTGTATTCCAAGATCACACAACAACAGTGGAAGCAAAATCGTATAAATCCGGTAAAAGAAGCTTCAACAATAATACGAATACAACAACTAATAACAACAATTCATTCTTTCAAAATAAAAAGACGGATTCAACAACGACAACGAAGTCTACAACAACTGCAAATAAAGGGTTCTTCTCTGGCGGTCTGATGAAGGGGCTTATGATCGGCGGATTGGCTGGTCTATTATTTGGTAGTCTTTTTGCAAACATGGGGATCTTAGGTTCTATCCTTGGATTGATGATAAATGTGTTTGCTATTATTGTCTTAATTAACATCATTCGCATGGTATTTACCACTCTTAAAAAGAAAAAGAAGCAAGAGAATACGAACCCATGGAGAAGTTAATTATCTCTGAACAAGATATCATTAATGCCGTTTGTGTTTATACAGCTAGGAAAAAGCAAATACAGCCAGAAGCAGTGGAAGTAGAGTTGATGTATGACGATGACTACGGCTTTTCTGCTGAAGTATTTGTAAATGACCGAAAACAAGTGCTTATCACTGCAAATTTAATTGAGGCGTTACGCCTTTGGCTCGATGAGTATTTAGGAAGAGATCCATATGCTCCTATCAAGCTACATTTAGACGACAATGAAGGAATTCTTGCTTATATTGGATAAAAATAATAACCTCATCCACTTTTGGATGAGGTTATTGTATGTTACTAAAGCAAGGCAAAACGATTTCAATCGTTGTTCCTACGTTTACTTCACTTGAAATATGTACGGTGCCACTGTGGCCTTCAATTATATTTTTACTTACCATAAACCCTAAGCCTGTTCCCGTTTCTTTTGTTGTATAAAACGGTTGCCCGATATTAGATAAAATCTCTTTCGGTATTCCACAGCCAGTATCTTTGAAACGAATGGTTATACAAGAAGTCAGCATACAATTTTCTATTTCAATAAGGAGAGATCCTCCGTCAGGCATGGCATCAAAAGAATTTTTCATAAAATTAATGAACACTTGCTTAATTTGGTTTTCATCACAATGAATAATGGGTAGCTGACTTTCGTGCTTTAAATCTATCTGCACACTTTTCATATTGGCTTCTGCATCTAATAGTGAAATACATTGCTTTAAGGTTAAGCGTAAATCAGTCTCTTTAAAATTGTTTTTTTGCGGTTTGGCAAGTGATAATAGTTCACTTAATATCAGTTCAATTCTGGCTATTTCGGACTCAACAATTTCATAATACAGCTGTTTTTCATTGGAGTTTTGCAGTAGCTTTAGAAAGCCTTTAATAGACGTAATTGGATTTCGGATTTCATGCGCAATGGCTGCTGACAATTGTCCGGCAATAGAAAGCTTTTCTGACTGTATCATTAGTTCTTCCGCTTGTTTTCTGTCTGTTATATCACGAAAACTAACAGCGATTCCGTTCTTAATCCCCTGATGGTCTTTAAATGGAAAGCTTGTAATCATTACATCCAATGCCTTACCATTTTTCTTATTTATGGTTGTTTCGTAGCCTTCTACACACTCTCCACGAAGGACCTTTTCCTTTAATTCCTCTTCTTTTTCGTCTGCCAAAAAACTCACATCTCGCATGCTAACTCCAATTAGTTCTTGAGGATTCCAACCAAATTCTTCTTCAAAGGCGGAGTTAGCTTTCATTAGAATTCCTTTTTCATCAAACATTAAAATAGGATCTAAATGATAATCCATATAAGATTCCAGCTGGGATTTAAGTCTCTCCATTTCTGGTTCCATCTGTTTTGTAGATGTGATATCAACCACTTGGCCTATAATATAATCACTTTGGGACGTACTCACCTTATGAGCACTGATTGAACCCCAAATCACTTTACCATTTTTATGTACAAACCGCTTTTCTGATTGAAAAGCATTCACTTCTCCAGCCACTAACTTCCGATAATTTGAATCTAACGTTTCGTCGTCTTCTTCATACAATAAATAGCTTAGTCCTAATTGAAGGATTTCTTCATTTGAATATCCTGTAAATTGACAAAAGGACGAGTTTGTTTTCACAACCTTACCATTCATCCCCAACAATACCATTCCTAATGGGGCGTGAGTAAATGCCTCAAACAATAGTTCTTTATCCAATGCATGTAATTCCAAGTAAGTTTCTGTCAATTCCCTATCCCCTATGAACGAAAATTAGCGGATTCCCATAAGCTTTTCATTTTCAAATTTATAGAATCGCACTTACTTCTCATTAATTCAACCTGCCATACCTGCTCGTAAAGGTCAACTTGTTTATCTAATAGTATTGGCCAAAGGTCAATCACTGCTCAACTGAATAGTTTTCTACTAAATGCCTGATATTTCTTTTATCTATTTCTTCCTCTAACAACTGTATAAATTCATTATCTAAAGCTAACTTCAATGCTGCAGCATAAGCATCCATCAACTCTTTATCTGATATCTTCAAAACTTACAATACCCCTTTTTCCATAAACTTGCTGCAATCCAAAAGAATTTAATAGTTACGATTTTGTCTTCATGCAGCGTAAACACTATTAGATTGTTTCTTCTCCCTTACGTAGGTCATTTATCGCTGTTCGCAAACACTCATTAAAAAAGGGTTCTTTCCCATTGAGATCTTTTCCTTTAATAACAGCTAAAATGCGATTAAAATTATCAATAATATGTTCGGAACTCATTCCTCTGCTCGTTAACAAATGGTTAAGCCACTCAGCATAATCCTGAAAAATCTTCTTATTTTTCATTTCATAAGCGACTTCCAATGTTCGAAAATGATGCCCATTGTCTTCTCTACACCTTTCCTTACCTTGTTCACCATATTTGGTTAAAAGGTCAGGATAGTCAGCATAAATACCAGAAACAATATGATCAATCATCTCTTCTAACATAGCTTCACTAATCATTTTGCCACCACCATAAATTGCTCCACTTTGGGAACCACATTCGCTAACTGCTGATCTGGGTATTTTTTTTCAAGCTCATGAATCTTTTTAAAAGAATCACTTGTAACCCAATTCTTATAGTCTTCTTTTGTTTTCCATAAAATTTGTACAGTTAATGAGGTTGGTTTCTTAGCATTTTGGAGAAGGTTGAAGTCCAGAAATCCTGGTTCTTTATCAACAGACCTGGATCGGTTCTTATAAATCTCTATCACTTCATCGACTTTATCTATCGAAGGAATCTCAAACGTTGATTGAACGATGAACATAACATCTCTCCTATTTCAATGATTCGATAGGTAGAATAAGAATAAAGGTCGTACCATCCCCAGGGTTACTCGAAACCTCTATCATTCCACCATGATTTTCTACTATCTTTTGACAGACAGATAGCCCGATTCCTGCTCCTCTTTCCTTTGTTGTAAAAAAAGGAGTGAATATCCTTTTAACCGTTTCCTGTTCCATACCTGAACCATTGTCTTTCACAGAGATCTCAATGGTATTTTCATTAAGTCTCGTTCTAAGAATAATGCTCCCTTTCCCCCTGTTTTCACTAGCCTCAATAGCATCCATCGCATTTCGAATTAAATTTAGTACTACTTGTTTCATCTGCTTTGGATCTAGTTCCTGAACGGGAAGTATTTGTTCTTTCACATACTTAATTTCACAATTTAATTTCAATGCTTCTTTTTGAGAAGTTTGAATCACTTCCGTTAACACCTTTTGTATATTTACTTGCTGTTTATTAGGAGCTGTGGGTCGAGTAGAACTAACATATTCATAGATTAAATTATTTGCATAATCAACTTCTTCAAGGGCAATATCAGCATAATGGTCTTTACCAGTCTCGATTAGATAAGGCTTTAGCAGTTGAAGGAAGCCCCGAATGCTTACTAATGGTTTTTTCAAATCCCCTGCTACAATAGAAGCAATTTTCCCAAGGCTCGAAAGGTTATCATGCTTCATCACCACTTGCTCCATTCTTCTTAAAGTGGCTTCAAGCTGTTCTTGTTTCTCAAGCAAGGTAAGATTTTCACTCTCTAATTGAGTTTCTAACTTTCGAATAATGGTTTGAATTTGCTGAATACTTTCCTGCTTTTCAATGCAAAACACATATAAACGATTTTCGTCTTCCCACTGGGTATACACATCAAATATAGTAAGATTGAAATCCTTTCTTACTAAATTCAACTCTACTTTGGTTTTTACGAATACAGGTTTTAAGAATCGTTCCGCTTTCTTTCTACTTCCTAAATCAACAAGTTCGAGGAAATTCCTTGCATTAGGAAATTGGAGTTGCGTCTCTTCCGAAACTCCTATAATAGTAAAATCTTGATCCACCACAAAAAATGGAAACGGATAGGTTTGGAAGGATTTTTCAATTATATACATATACTCTTTCACATAACTTGTTCCCTTTAAGCCACGTACGTAAATGGTACAAACCTTCTATCACGACAACGTTACTTGGACAATAACTTTTTAATTGATACAAGGATGTGATTCTCCCTCCTACAATAATTTCAGGATTATAATCTAACTGATTGAGTTCTTTTAAGCATTCTAAAAGAGTAGGAAGATTGTATATGATCGATAAAGAAATCCCTATTACATCGGGTCTCCAAATGTTTGCGTAAATAACTGAATCCTTAACAGGAAGATTGGCACCAAGGTATCTTGTATCAAAACCGTTCTCCTTAAAGATGGAAGATACCATTTTCATACCTATCGAATGCTCTTCTCCTTGTATACAAAACAACATCGCTTTAGGCTTACTTTCTAGATCAAGAGGTGTCGTTTCGTTATTGGACTGAAGATTATATCGGGAAATTAGAAGGTTACAGATATTTGAAGCTACATGCTCATCAGCAACCGATATCTCATTATTCTCCCAGAGCTCTCCTATATAACGCATGGATTTTGTTAAGATATCTTCAAAAAAGAAGAAGCTATCTTGATCTTCTATCAAATTACATATAAAGCTCCAAGAGCTACTTTCATCTCCTGCTAGTAAAAAACTAACAAGCTCATTCATTTGCTTATCCGTCATCCTTCTTACCCTCACTCTTTATTTTAATAAAGAATGGTAATTTCAAACAAAATTTTCATTCTAATCCATAGGAATATACATATAATAGTAGATTATTATATTTGCACTTGTCTATAAAAAAAACACAAAAAGAAGGAACTGCCTCGCAAAATGCAGTCCCTAAAATAGCTGTTTATTGAAGCCATAAATGAAAGAGACCTTCATTTATACCCAAATTATACATATAGTAAACACCAAATATCGCACTTACCACACCTGTTACTTGTGTAAAAAGCTTATTTATACGAAATTTTCCAGCACTATAAATAAAAGGAAGGCCAATAATGGTTGTAAACACAAGCATCCCGACAATCGTTCCTAATCCAAAAATAAGGATGTACACTATTCCTTCCCACAAGGTACTGACCGTACTCAAGGTTAACAACACCATAGCCGCACTGCCTGCCAATCCATGGATAAACCCCATGAATACCGCTTTAAGCGACGTTCGTTTTCCATTCTGATTTGTTTCATGAGCCGTATGCTTATTGTAATTCTTTATTGATTGAAAAGTAGTCACACCAAAGTACACTAGCATGATTCCGACTAAAAATTCCAGTGACAGCGCCCACTCTTCTGGAATATTCCCTTTTAGTAAGATCATGAAAACACCTGTTAAAAGAAGCGTTGCCGTGTGGCCAATTCCCCAAAATACTCCTATTAACGAAGATTTCCAAAGCTTTTTACTTTGAGAGGCAACAGCGGACACTGCAATCACATGGTCAGGTTCGATTGCATGCTTGATTCCTAATAAAAAACCTAAACTAATTGTTGTCAGTAACCCAATCAAACTATTCACCTTCTTACTATTTTCTTAAGACTAGATCTGATTTCTTGAGAAGCTGCTTTCTAGCATATTGATGAGCATAGGTAATAAGCTTTTCGATTGATCTCGTGTCATGAGCAAACATCCTAATGATTACTCCATTTTCAGGTAGCGTTGAGATTCCCATTTTCCCAGCGTTCACCTGATCCTTTACATATTCATACAATTCATCTCCAAAATGTTTTCCCGCTTGTTTATGAAGGATGATAAACGTACCCATATGTGTATACTGTTCCATTTGCATTAATTCACTGATCCCAGACCTCGGTTCTAACCATAAATGATCAAATAGGATGAGCTTTTCTTCTTTATATACCTTTAACTTTGAACGTATATAGTCGTATTGAAATGGTGATCCATCTTCCGACCAGCCTGGTGTTGCAATATCACAATAGAAAAGGCAAGCTCCCTCTTCCATATGTACCTCTGTATGCTGAAAATATCGAGCACCTTCATAGGCGATCAGTGGGTCTGGCATATACTCTAGCAAACTATCCGCTTTAAGCGTAATGCTCATCTCTTGAAAAACAGGGGAATTCGGAGTTTTATACACTTTCGTATACGACTGGGTCGTTACAGAGATCTCCGCTCCTTCTTCTACTACTAGATTGGTAGAATAGCAATCTCCATCCACATACCCTCCACCCACATGAATAAGGTAAAGTGTTGGAGACTCTTCTTCAAGATAGACAGGTCTTGTTACCTTAAACGCTCCCTCATAATAGCAATTGGCAATGATCGTTTTGTTACCCTTCCTTCTTGCTACAAGGTGTAACAATCCGGTTTTACTCATGATTCTAGTCCTATCAACAAAGCTTCCTTTTTAATCCACTCAACCACTTGATCTAGGCCTATTTCGTCCTTTAAGTTCGTAAAAATATATGGCTTTTCTCCACGAGCAGAGATCGTATCACGTTCCATAATTTCGAGACTTGCTCCAACATACGGAGCCAAGTCCGTTTTGTTAATAATAAAAAGATCAGACTTAATCATACCTTGTCCACCTTTTCGAGGAATTTTCTCCCCTTGCGCCACATCTATGATATAGATTGAAAAATCAACTAATTCCGGGCTAAAAGTCGCCGCTAAATTATCTCCACCACTTTCTACAAAAATCAACTCAAGGTCGGGATGTTTTTCCTGTAGTTCTTCAATCGCCGCAAAGTTCATCGATGCATCTTCTCGAATCGCCGTATGTGGACAACCACCTGTTTCTACCCCAATAATACGATCCTCTGGCAATACACCGTTTTTGATTAAAAACTGGGCATCTTCCTTTGTATAAATATCATTTGTCACAACAGCCATACTTAGTTCCGCTTCCATGGCTCGAGTTAATTTTTCAACAAGCATGGTTTTTCCTGCTCCAACAGGTCCACCCACTCCAATTCGTATTGGTTCCATCACTACTTCCTCCTCGCTAAGACATAAATAATCGTACATGTAGTCGCTCATGACGCATCTGAGCAATTTCAAGCCCCGGGGAAACCGCCCCTAAATCGTCTATCTTTAGGTGAGCTATTGTATTCACAGCCTCTGTAATCACCGGTTGAATCTCCAAAACTATTTTCTGCCCGTCCGTTTGGCCGAGCGGAATGCCCCTCACACCGTTTTGCACCAGGGTTGAAATGGTCGAAAATAAATAACTAGCAACAGCTGTTTGTTTTTCAACACTTAATCCCTTCGCCACGATCGCAAACACAAGGGCCGGATGACCGTACACGCTCTTTTCCTTCATCCACTTTACATATTTTTCTAAAGCAGGTGTTGGGTACAATTCTAAGCAAAGCTTCGCCATTCGCTCTCCGATTCTACGAGTTCCTATTCTCGTTTCAGCCGCGAGACTAGAGGTATATAACAAAGAATCTAACTCTATCAAACAGTCCCAATCCTCATTTTCAATAGCTTCATAGACTAGATAACAGGCTAATCCATCAGTAAAAATAAGCTGCTTCTGAATATACAACACTAATGCGTGGTAAAAGCTATTTTTATCATGAATATCTCCTTCCTGAATATACGTTTCGATCCCAAAGGAGTGCGAAAACGCTCCTGAGGGAAAATTCGAGTCACATAACTGAAGAAGGGAATAAACCGGATTAATCATGAGAATGTCCAATATGGCGGAATGCCTGTTTTACCTTTCGCTGTTCTCTTTTATATGGAATCGCTAGTTGCTGCAACAGTTCTTCTACTAGATAATCATACTGAACAAGCATTTCATTTCCTTCAAATTGTGCCGGCATATGACGATTGCCTAACTGGTGAGCAATTTCCCCCATTTGTTGAATCGAGCTTGGCATTATGGTTAGAAGGTCATCTTCCTTTACAGAGACAACAATCATATTTTTTTCATCCATATAAAGGACATCTCCGTCGACCAATTCTCGATTTTCCCGTAATCGAATGCCAAGCTCATGACCATGGTCAGTAACCACTCGTTGAATTCGCTTCACAAGATCATCACTTTGTAAATACACACGCTCGACATGTGGAGCTCGCTCTTTTAACGTAGCAAGATTGCCAATAATTTTTTCAATAATCATAGTCTCACCTCAAAATAAGAAATAGCGTTGCGCCATCGGAAGTACCTCAGCTGGCTCACAAGTCACCAATTTTCCATCTACTTTTACTTCATACGTTTGCGGATCCACTTCTATTTCTGGTGTTTCTCCATTTAAAATCATATCTTTCTTTGATAAACTCCTAATACCCGATACAGGCTTGATGATTTTTTGTAACCCAAGCTTCTCAGGAACCTTTTTCTCAAGTGCCGCTTTTGACACAAATGTCATACAAGTGGAGAATTTCGCCTTCCCTAACGATCCAAACATGGGACGATACACCACGGGTTGAGGAGTGGGAATACTTGCATTCGGGTCTCCCATTAAACTATAAGAAATGAAACCACCTTTCACGACCATCTCCGGTTTCACCCCAAAAAACGCCGGATCCCATACAACTAAATCAGCTAACTTCCCAACTTCAACAGAACCTACATACTCGGATATCCCATGAGTAATCGCGGGGTTAATCGTATATTTGGCTATATATCTTTTCACGCGGAAGTTATCCCCAACTCCATTATCCTCTTCAAGCTTTCCTCTTTGCTTTTTCATTTTATCTGCGGTTTGCCATGTTCTCGTGATCACCTCACCGACTCGTCCCATTGCTTGTGAATCAGAAGAAATCATGCTAAACACACCAAGATCATGTAAAATATCTTCTGCTGCAATGGTTTCCTTTCGAATCCTTGAGTCAGCAAATGCAATATCTTCCGGGACACTAGGATCCAAATGATGACAAACCATCAGCATGTCTAAGTGTTCTTCAAGCGTGTTCACCGTAAATGGTCGTGTTGGATTGGTGGAAGAAGGTAAGATATTCGGCATGCTTGCCGCTTTAATAATATCTGGAGCATGTCCCCCTCCTGCCCCCTCTGTATGGTACGTATGAATCACGCGATCTCCAATTGCCGCCAGAGTATCCTCTACGAATCCACCTTCATTCAAGGTATCTGTATGAATCGCCACCTGAATATCATATTCATCAGCAACTGTTAAGCTTGTATCTATCGTCGAGGCGGTCGTTCCCCAATCTTCGTGTAATTTCAAGCCAATGGCACCGGCCTCGATTTGTTCCTTTAACGGATCCACATGTGAGGCATTGCCTTTTCCTAAAAAGCCAATGTTTATCGGAAGTTCTTCTGCCGCTTCTAGCATTCGATGAATATTCCAAGGGCCAGGGGTACATGTAGTCGCATTCGTCCCAGTCGCAGGTCCTGTCCCACCGCCGATCATCGTGGTAACACCCGACGAGATGGCCGTTTCCACTTGTTGTGGACATATAAAGTGGATATGTGCATCAATTCCACCTGCTGTAACAATCAACCCTTCAGCCGCAATCACCTCTGTTCCCGCTCCAACGGGTACATTTACATAATCCATTAATAACGAATTCCCCGCCTTACCAATCGCCGCAATATAGCCATTTTTTACCCCGATATCCGCTTTATAGATGCCGGTGTAATCCATGATAATGGCATTGGTGAACACAAGGTCCATGGTCTTTTCACTTGTAGCCAAGGGATGCTGTCCCATTCCATCACGGATGACCTTTCCGCCGCCAAACTTCACTTCATCACCATATGTTGTAAAATCTCTTTCAATTTCAATAAAAAGCTCTGTATCCGCTAGCCTTATGGCATCACCAACGGTTGGTCCAAACATATCACTGTATTGTTTTCGAGAGATCCGAAAGCTCACCTACTTCTCCCCCTTTGCAACAGAACCATTCGTTAAGTTATTTAAACCGTATACCTTCTGCTCCCCTGAAAAAGAGACAAGTTCTATCTCTTTTTCATCTCCTGGCTCAAATCTCACAGCCGTCCCTGCTGGAATATCTAGATGCTTTCCTAACGCTTTCTGACGGTCAAATTGCAATGCCTTATTCACCTCATAAAAATGAAAATGAGAGCCAATCTGAATTGGGCGGTCGCCTCTGTTCAACACTTGAATCGTAATAGACTCTTTGTTTTCATTACAAACGATGGGTTCTGTTTTCAGTACGTATTCACCAGGTATCAATGTATTCTCTCCTCTTCATCGTATTGGATCATGTACAGTCACAAGCTTGGTTCCATCTGGGAAGGTAGCTTCCACTTGAATATCAGGGATCATTTCTGCCACACCTTCCATCACGTCCTCTTTCGATAGAATGGTAGATCCGTAACTCATCAATTGAGCTACTGTTTTCCCGTCCCTCGCTCCCTCTAATACTTCGTAAGTGATGATCGCTATCGCTTCTGGATAATTAAGCTTCAATCCACGATTTTGCCTGCGACGAGCAAGATCTGCGGCAACAACAATCATTAACTTTTCCATCTCACGTGATGTCAACTTCACTTCAAACCCTCCTCATTCTACTTATGACAAATAATGTTTTATTTACTGACATTACATGTAATAAAACCTAACATATAATTAAAATACCATGTATTACCTTATGTTACAATTAAAATAAATCAGAAAAGTCACAAAAAAGCAGTGAACAAGAGTCCACTGCCATTCGTTTTACACTGTACTATAGGGTTGACTTTGCATTCTTTCTATCATTAACTCAACCAATTTTTCACATCTTCCATAATCCTTTAGCTGTGGCTGTAATTCTACTTTTAACGTGGCTACTAAGGAGCTATGCACATAAAGCATATCCCTAAATTCATCCACCGCTCCACAAAAGGAAGGATAAAAGGAATCACCTGTTCCAACCACTCCCGTGGCAAGACGATGAACATTTTGACGTTCTATTTCTTGGTATACAGGCATCATTTCTAATGGGATTTCTCCGTTTCCCCATGTGTATGTTCCAATAACCAATCCATCGTAGTCGTGGATGTTTGCGAGGAGAAAATCATCTACTTGAAACACATCAGTAAATATAGACCGTGATTGAAAGGAACTCACAACCATACGAACAAGTTCTTCTGTATTCCCTGTGACAGATGAATAAACAATCGCTACTTTTCCCTTATAGTTCGTCAAAGCCATTGGACTGCGTCACCTTTGTATAGGTACGAGACTTTTGCTCAAAAAAGTCTGACTTGGTTTCGTTGATCATTTCGTCACTAAACACTTGGATCCATGGCATCGAATTGTCACGGTCACCATAAAGATGACCTAGCCCCAATTGACGAAGTCTTTTATTCGCCAAATACTCTACATATTGTCCGAACTCTTCCAAGTCAATTCCATTGATTTCTTTTAAAATTTCTTCCGCCCATTCTTTCTCAAGATCAACAGCTTCTTTGATGCGATCATACGCATATTGAATGTTTGCTGGGTTATTTAACTCCGGGTTTTCCGTTAACATAATGCGAACAAACTGAGAAATAAAATATGCATGCTGCATCTCATCACGTTGAATATAGCTAATCATCGTACTAGTTTTTAGCATTTTTTGCTGTCTGGCCAGATTATAGAAGAACGCAAAACCCGCATAGAAGTAAATTCCTTCTAAAATAATCGAGTTAATTCCTAGTTCATAGAGATTTTGAGCAGACGGATGTGAACGGAACTTTTCATATGCATCCAAGATGAGCTGATTTCTCTTTTGCACGATCGGATCATCCTTCGCCTGGTCAAAGCGGGCATTTTGTTCACTAACAGGAACCAATGAGCTTAAAATATACGAATACGACTCATTATGAACAGCCTCTTGCTGAGCGATGACAGCAAAAATAGCTTTGAAGCTTGAATCTGATACATAATCAAGCACCTGGCTCATTGTCGGTGTTTGAAGACTATCAAGGGACGCAAGCTGCGTATTTACTCTTAGGAAGATATCCTTTTCGTGTGAGGATAAGGAATCCCATTGCTTGATATCATCCTGCATATTAATTTCCTGTGCCTTCCAGAAGTTTGAAAGCAAGGTTTGGTATAGATCATACATTTGTGGATAGGCGATATCATTCCAGTTTAATAGACCCGAAGATTGTCCGTTAATAATGCCTGTTGAACGATTTGGA
The DNA here is from genome assembly GCA_011524525.1 of Bacillus sp. (in: firmicutes). GTDB lineage: Bacteria > Bacillota > Bacilli > Bacillales > Cytobacillaceae > Robertmurraya_A. Next base: position 110,785 of record WTKE01000108.1, read on the forward strand.
AAAGTAGGATTCAACAGTTTGATTTTATTTAATGGTGCATTGATTGACATGGTCAGTTCTCCTTTCAAGCTTAGCTATGACAAGCTTCACATTCTTCAATCTCCGACTGCGAGGTACTTCTCACATAATAAGTCGTTTTCAGCCCTTGCTTCCATGCTTCCACATGTAAATTGAGCAGATCCTTCGCTTTAATATCATGTCTCACATAAATGTTAAAGCTAATAGATTGGTCTATGTGACGCTGACGAGCAGCATTTTGACGAATGCTCCATACTTGATCTAATTCATGCCTTGCTCTTCGGTAGTACGCGTAAGTACGGTGATTCAAGTCAGGAGCGGTTACTTTGAACTTAAAGTTCTTTTTTTCCTCCGCATATTCAACCGCGTACAACGGATCAATTCCATCGGTAGAGCCACCAATTTTCGCAGTGGAAGAATTCGGAGCAATCGCCATCAGCCAGCCATTACGAATACCATTTGTCTGTACTTGCTCTTTTAGTTCGCTCCAACGATCTGAAGTGTAGTTTCTTCGCTCAAAGTATTTACCTGACGCCCATTCTGACGTCTCAAATTGGCTGAAGGCACCTTTTTCTTTAGCAAGCTCCATGGAAGCTCGAATCGTATAATAAGCAATATTCTCGTATAGTTCATCAGCAAATCGAACCGCTTCCTCTGACTCCCAATGAATCGATTGTAAGGCTAGTAGATGATGCCATCCGAACGTGCCTAGACCGACCGCTCGATACTTTTGATTGGTGAGTTCCGCTTGTCCAACCGGAATCGTATTGAGGTCAATCACATTGTCTAACATACGCACTTGAATGGTTATTAATCGTTCGAGCTCGTCAGCACCATAGGCCTTTGGTAAATTGATAGACGAAAGATTACATACAACAAACTCTCCCGGCTTTCTCACGATGACTAGATTGCCTTCTTCATCCTTGTATTCTTTTACAATCGTTGTACTCGACATGTTTTGGGCAATCTCTGTACAAAGATTACTACAATAGATAGATGTTCTACCTTCCCCACGTTTGTTTGGATTTTGTCGATTTACCTCATCGCGATAGAACATATAAGGTGTACCTGTTTCTAGCTGCGCCACCATAATTCTCGCCATAATATCCATCGCACGATAGGTTTTTCTTGGCAAAAGAGGCTGGTTAACAGCTTCTTCGTATTTCTCCGTAAAATACTTTCTATCTTTTTCATCGTAGTAATCTTCAAGACCAAGCGGGTTACCGTTCTCGTCTTTCCAGCCCATCAGTTGCTTCACTTGATGCGGACAGAATGTATGCCATTCGCCAACACTTCTGCCACTTTCATCCTTCTCTAGAAGTTTTTCCATAAATAAATCAGGGATGGTGACTCCTGTGAAAATATCATGAGCCTTTCTTCTTTCGTCCCCATTATTGGTCTTTAGTTCAAGGAAGCCATTCATCACGTCTTTGTGGAAAACATCTAAGTAGATGGCAACCGCTCCCTGTCTTTGACCTAATTGATCGACACTTACGGCTGTATCATTAATCAGGCGGATCCAAGGGACAACCCCTGAAGACATTCCCTTAAATCTTTTAATATCGGAACCGAGAGCACGAACCTTTCCATAATAGATGCCGATACCGCCGCCTTCCTTACTCAAGCGAGCAATATCCCAGTTATTTAGATAAATACCATCTAGTGAATCATCGACTGTGTCGATAAAACAAGACGAAAGCTGACCAAAGCTCTTACCAGCATTTGATAGAGTTGGTGTTGCGACTGTCATATATAGATTGCTTAATGCCCAGTAAGCTTCTTTTACTAGCTCCGCTCTTCTTTCCTTCGCCTCATTCATCATAATCGTCATCGCGATGACTAAGAATCGTTCTTGCGGAAGTTCATACACATTTCTGTCATGGTCCCTCGCTAGGTAACGGTCAGCAAAAAGAAATAGTCCAATATAGTTAAATAGCTTATCTCGCTCCGGACTAATTGCCTCTGCAATTTCCTTTATCTCTTCCTCTGTATACATTTGAAGCAACTTCGGAGAGTAAATCCCCTTTTCTGTTAAAGTAACGATTAATTCGTAAAAATCTCCATATGTACGTGATGAATCATAACCGCGATTATTTGAAGCTTGTTTGTATAAATCTGTTAAGTATATACGAGCAGCAACAAACGTCCAATCTGGTTGGTCCATTGCAATCTTATTTAACGAATAAAATAAAGCCTGTTGATTGACTTCTTTCCCTGCCACTTCTAACTCATTGACCATTCTTGTAATCTCAGATGCATCCAATTGATAAGCTAAAGAACACTCTTCAATCGCTTTTAATACGGAATGATATTCTGATTGGTAATCTACTACTGTCATATATGTCCCTCCTGAAAATAAAAAAAACCGCTCATAGGTCCTTGAGCGGATGAAACGATTTCAGCAAAAGACAAACAGGCAAAAATACTTTTTGTCTTCTGTCGCCATCGTCTCATCTTCCCAAATCCCCGAAGAAGTTGAAACATCTTAAGTAAGATAGGTCTCCTGACTTATGCTTCACTCTACTTTGAACCCTTCCCATTTAGGCACCTACATCACGTAAGCAAACTACACAGTGGCTTGTTCATTTTGTCAGCATTTACAGTTGCGGGGGCAGTTCTGGTCTTACACCAGATTCCCTATTAAGCCGTACGGCATCTTATCTTAAGGCAACAACACAATATATAGTTGGAATTTAATTTTATATACCTATATCTAGATAATACAAATTTAATACTAAAGGTAGTTTAGTAGATTAGCAAGTAGAAAATGTTTGTTTTGGTAAAATATTGTTGTTGACTTTGTGAGTTGCGGCGGGAGATAGCGTGTTAGTAGGGACGATTGAATTTCTTTTATATTTTCGTGTTTTTTTGAGCTGAATTTTGATAAAACGGGTGGATTTAGTGGTGTATTCAAAAATGATTTGACGCTTTTCGGGGCAATTTGTAGAGGGGAGTACTCTCTTTTGGGTTTTATTTGCGATTCTGAAAATTTATTTGCGATTTCCAGATTTTATTTGCGATTCTCAGATTTTATTTGCGATTTCCAGATTTTATTTGCGATTTCCAAATTTTATTTGCGATTTCCAAATTTTATTTGCGATTCTAAACATTTACTTGCGATTCTCAGTTTTTATTTGCGATTCTCAGTTTTTATTTGCGATTCCGTCCTTCAATCCCACCCACACTCCCCCCTTTACAAAAAAAAGAATGAACACTGCCACAGGCAATGCCCATCCCTTCCACCCTATATATTCTCTTGCCTCAATGTCTCAATAATATTGTCTTTCTTCACTTTCCCTATCGAATACAGCATCGCGGATCCGACAATCACAAATACCGAGACAAAGCAGATTCCTAGACTACCCCACGGAATCCAAAATGGGTACGAAAAACTATTCATGGTTCCTTTATAAATGAGGAACATGATCCCCATACTAATTGGCAAACCGTATAATAGGGCTTTTAATCCATAAAAAATACTTTCATAGCTAATCATTTTATTAAAGCTCTTTCCCGTCATCCCTACAGATTTCAGCATCGCGAACTCACGCTTCCTTAAGGAAATGCTCGTTGAAATGGTATTAAATATATTTGCAATGGAAATCGCTGTAATGAGCACAATAAATCCGTACGTAAAAATAGACAGCAGCATGAGCATCTGTTCCTCACGTTGTCTACTTTGGAACACATTATAAATATATAGGTTCGGCTCTTTCATTTCCTCGATTTCCTGCTGTGTCTTCATTGGATCAGAGGAATGTAAGAAGAGACTAGGTTCTACAGATCCCTCTAACGATTCATTCATCAGTTGATCAATGACTTGATTAGCTACAATAATGTTCAGGGTCCCGAGCCCATATGAAAAGCCCCCCATAGGTAGTTGATCAGTCAAAGCTGCAATTTCAAGGTCCTTTAACGGAACCTTTTTACCCGCCTTAAAATCGTCATACATTAGTTTGATTGTTTCACCAACTTTTGTATGGATACCGCTTGCTTCAATAAATTTACCCGTCTGTCCATCCTGGTAGGTGATGGTATTTACAACTATTCCAGAAATTTGTTCCGGATCAGTGAGTTGTTTCACATCAACTCCTGTCTGATCCGCATATTTCTTTAAGCTTTCCTCATCAAGGCCCGTTAACACAAGCGAATATGGTACTTTTCCATCCTCGTATTTTACAGTCCCCTTTAATTCGTCAGCTGCCTTCTCCTTCTCCACCAATGCGGTTAGATCTAGCCTTCTTGTTACACTTGAACTTGTTACATCAGGGAGTGCTTGAATTTTTCTAAAGAGATCAGCCAATTCAGATTCCGATACTCTATCAGCACCCACCTGGATATCATAGTTAACCCCATCTTGTGATAGCACTAATGATTTCTTTAAGCTATCTGTAAAAAATGAAACAGATAGAAACAGCACAATGCTAATAACAAGGGAAAAAACGGTCACACGATACCGACCCTTATTTCGCTTTAAATTTTTCAGCCCGATTTCTGCTTCCACACCAAACAGTCGACGAATGAATTTTGATGTCTTAACTGTTTTACCAGTAAGCTTAATATCTGTTGTTTGACGTATCGCATCAATAGCCGAAATTTTAGAAGCCTTTCTCGCTGGTATAAACGTAGAGATAAATATCGTAACCATAGAAATGAATACTGCCCCTATAATAGAGTATGGTGTAATCGTTAAATCTAAAGACTCAGAAACACCAAGCGCTCCTTCAAGAAACTGATTAATGAACCAAAAGGTAACACCCATTCCTCCAATTCCAGACAAGAGACCGATTGGTATACTCACTAAACCAATGATGAAACCTTCAAAAAAGACAGAGTTTCTTTTTTGACTCTTTGTCGCTCCCACACTAGAAAGCATCCCTAAATGACGTGCTCGCTCAGACACGGAAATTGCAAACGCATTATATATAAGTGCTACTGAACCAATCATAATCACAGACATAATTATCGCTAATAACGAGTATAACGTCCGATTTAGACCATCATTGTCCGTTACTCCATAATAACGAAGCAATCCACTATTAAAATCAACAAGTGAAATATTATTCTCTTGTGCCAGTTGCTCTGCATGTGTAAATAAAGATTTTTTCACTTTCTCTAAAACAATCACGGCATTCACTTGGTCACTTTCATCTAACCTCGACTCATCCAAATATGTAATGACGGTGTAACCAGGTGCAAAAGTTGGCTCCCACGATACTCGTTTTATTACACCTACGACTGTATAATCATGAGTTATTTTATTTTGAAGCTCTTCACTGATCTTTCCTTCTGTCATTTGAAGAGGGGTTTGTTGGTCATACTCTATTTTCATTCCTGACTCATCTATGAACATACGATTTCCTACAGGTAAAGTAAGCTGATCACCTATCTTTAATGAAACTTTGCCATTCGACTCAATGGAATCACTTATAACAATTTCATTTTCATTCTCTGGTAAGCGTCCTTCATTTAATGTGATAGGAAACTGTTTGAATCCGTCAGAACTAAATGCTTTTACAAATAGATAAGGTTTATATACGTTCTGGCTTCCCTCGAGGGGAGCGTAACCTAGGTCAGATGAAAGAACCAGCTTTTTTGTTTCCTCATCAGACCGGATCGCTTCTATTTGTTCCTTGTTGACATCCTTATAAACGACATGCCATTCTCCATCCATTGAGATTGCCTGTCTTTTTAGTAAATCCAAGAAGGATGCACCTAATGTCGTCACCGCTGTCACCATTGCGACTGAAATAATGACGCCAATGATGGTGACCAACGTCCTTCTCTTATTTTGCTTCAAATGCCTAATCGTTAGCTTATTGACAATATTCACGGACGAATCACCTCATCCTTAGTGACCTTGCCATCTTCTATCGCAATGACACGATCAGCCTGTAAGGCAATTCGCTCGTCATGGGTAATGACGATCAACGTCTGTTGGTATGTTTTATTAAATCTCTTTAATAAATCGATAATCTCCTCACTATTTTTACTATCTAGATTCCCCGTTGGTTCATCGGCTAGCATAATTGCTGGATTGCTAATTAATGCACGGCCGATGGATACACGCTGCTGCTGTCCACCTGAAAGCTGATTAGGAAGATGTTGCAATCGATTTTGTATGTTTAAAATACTTACGATCTCTTTAAACTGCTTTTTGTCCACTTGATGTCCATCTAGCAGGAGTGGAAGAGTAATATTTTCTTCTACTGTTAAAATAGGAATTAAGTTATAAAATTGATAGATTAAGCCAATCTGTCTTCTTCTAAAAATGGCAAGCTGTGTCTCGTTTAGGTCGTAAATATCCGTATTGTCCACAAACACCTTTCCACTTGTTGGCCTGTCGACACCACCTAGTAAATGTAGCAACGTTGACTTCCCAGATCCCGATGGCCCAATAATTGCCACAAATTCCCCTTTATTAATGGAAAAAGACACATCATCGAGCGCCTTAACCACTGTTTCCCCTTTTCCATACACCTTAGATAAATGTTCAATTCGTAAAATTTCCATCCTGTCCCTCCATTACGTCCTTGATACGATTAAGTATATCGGCCGAAAATGACTATCAAGTGACTAATAAGGTGACAATTTTGTCACTTAAGGCTTTTATTTATATATTTTAAAAAGAAACGTGGTTCCGACCCCTTGTTTACTTTTTACCTCCAGTGTTCCATTCTGCCTTGTAATCATGCTATGTGCCATCGCCAATCCAATTCCCACACTCTCTTCACTTGCATTCTTCCCTTTATAAAAACGCTGGAACACATACGGAAGATCCGCCTTCGCAATTCCCTCCCCATTATCCACAACTGATATTTCTGTGAAAAGGGGATTCTCAGCATAATGAATTCGTATCTCTCCCCCTTCTTTTGTGTGCTCCACAGCATTTTTCAGCACGTTAATGAGCGCCTCCCCAGTCCAATGGAAGTCACCCAGAAAAGAAACATCGTCTACTCCATCAATAATTAAATTCTGATCTTTAATATCCATAGGAATCAATAATGGTTCTACCGATTTTTCAATAAGCTGCCTTACATTTACTTGATCCTTTTTAAACGCGATGGTCTCTGCATCTAATTTTGATAGCTTTAATAAAGAAGTTACTAACCATTCGATTCGTTCTAACTGGACCTGTATATTTTTCGTAAATTCTTTTCTCTTTCCTTCTGATAAGGTAGAGGCACTTAGTAAATCAGCCATTACCATCATAGAGGTTAAAGGCGTCTTTAACTGATGGGAGATATCGGATATCGCATCAGTTAAGTGTACCTTATCCCTTTGCAACATTTTCTTATGCTCAGAAAGCATGATGGTTACTTTGTATATTTCATTTTTTAAAATACTGAGCTCCCCTTCATAGTTGTCACGAATATCCAGTGACGTACCACCTGAACTCATTTTCCGAAGATAACCTGAAAGCCTTTTTATTTCATTATAACGCCAGCAAGTAAAAGCAATGCTGCATACGATCAACACAAGAGACGTTAATGAAATGAGTAACACAGGCTGGATGAGAGAAAAAGTGGCCAAGACAGTCGCCACTCCGCCAATAAGGAAAAGCATAAAAATATAAAACTGAAACTCTCGATTTCGTAACATTTTACTCTCCCATCTTGTAGCCTAATCCACGGATGGTTTTAATAATGCTAGGCTGTTGAGGATCATCCTCTAGCTTTTCTCTTAATCTCTTGATATAGACCGTTAGTGTGTTATCGTTTACAAAGTCACCAGCGACATCCCAAATCTGTTCCAACAACTGACTTCTTGATAGTACTTGCCCACTATGGTTCGCAAAAATAAGAAGAAGTCGATACTCTAAAGCTGTCACTTGAATCTCCATCGCATTTTTGAATACCTTTCCTTCAAGCGTATTGATTCGGAGGGATTCAATATCAATAATAGTGGAGGACTGTGCTTGCTTTTGATAGCGGCGTAAGACCGTTTTTATACGAGACAAAAGCTCACGAATTCTGAATGGCTTGGTAATATAATCATCCGCCCCCATATCTAGCCCCATTACTACATTCCCTTCATCATCAATAGCAGTTAAAAAGATAACAGGCACATCACTATGTTCTTTTACTAATCGGCAAAGGTCATAACCACTTCCGTCTGGTAGTGATAGATCAAATAAGCAGAGGTCAATTTCATTGAGATTTTCCTTTATTACCTTCTTTGCTGATTCCACATTGTAACAAAGCATGGTTGAAAACTGATCCTGCTGGAGAGAGTATTCAAGGCCTGAAGCGATGATTTTATCATCCTCCACAAGTAATATGTTCATCTACAACACCCAATTCTTAGCAAATATATGTACTATTTTTATCATATGGCAAACAGTTAGATTCTCCAAGTACTTACTTAAATATGGATAAAAAAAGACGATTGGCTAAAAGGCCAATCGTCTTCAACTATTAGTTAGGTAAATTATCGTTTAAATGACGGTTATGTGCAATGTTATTCTTTTCATCCAGTAAATGTGTCATGCCACGAACAAGCGTATCATCTTCAAGGAGACTCCATAAATGATAGCCTAGATCCTCTCTTTTTAGCAGGATGTCTTCTAGTACTTGAACCGTTCCAAAATCATTCAATTCATGTGCACGTTTAATCGTCTTCCTCATCATACCTTGGATCTTTATTTCGTGTTCAAGATCATTTCGAAGGTAATCACGCATCGTGTAACGGCCTTCTACTTCATGCTTGATATACGAGATTTCGTGCTGAGTCACCGGATGAGCAGTTGGTACCACTCCAAGTCTAGCCACTCTTTCCCCCACATCATCAATATGCTTTTCTGTTACATCAATATGTTCATCCAGTATATGATGTAAACTACCAAACGACTCTGCCCCTTCCGTTAACCAGTGGTGCTTCGTGTACTGGTGTAAAGCTACATTTAGAGCACATAGCTGTTCATCAAGCTGAAGTCCCATTTCTAGTCTCGTTTCATAAGGAAGACTAATCCCAGATCCTTCTTTACGAGCCGTTCTCGGTTCTTGTCTTAAAATCATTTCATTCATATGTTGATTCGTATGTCCAGGCATGGCAGGGTCGAATCCAGACTTAGAAAGTTTAAACTCATCTGGAGAAAACCCTTGGTTATCATGGCCTTGCATCATAGTAAAACCTCCTTTAATTTGATATGTACGTAGTTAGTGTAATCATTACCATTTAATCTATTCCTCAAAAAGAAAAGACCCTCAATTCCGAGGGTCTACTGTACATTTATTAGTTTTCAGCTAGTTTTGCAGGTATAATCTCTGGTGCTTCTTTTCCTTCTACCGGATCCTCCGCTTGTCTCGCACGCTTGATAAAGAAAGCAAGGATGAATGCAACAAGTGAAATTCCTGTAGCCACTAGGAAGGCATCGTTAATTCCTTCGAGCATCGCCTTCATCATGATCTGCTCTTTCATTTGAGCGATCATTTCAGCAGTTGGCTGAGCCGCTCCTGCTCCTTGACCTGCAGCTGTCTTCATGGCTTCGTCAGCAATTTCTTTTGCGTGTGTTTCTGTACGATTAGACATAACGGTAACTAGTAATGCCGTTCCGATTGCCCCAGCCACTTGGTTTAGTGTATTGTTCATTGCCGTACCATGTGGATAGAAACGCGTTGGAAGCTGGTTTAATCCGTTTGTTGAAACAGGCATCATAACAAATGACATCCCGACCATTCGAACCGTGTAAAGGATTACTAAGTGCGTATAGCTTAAGTCTGCTGTTAGCTGACTAAACTCATACGTGGTGATCACAGTGATTCCTAGACCAATTAGCGCCAATACTCGACCACCAAATTTATCAAATAATCTCCCCGTAATAGGAGACATAATCGCCATGGCGATCGCACCTGGTAGGAGCATTAACCCGGCATCCATTGGAGAAATCCCACGAATCGTTTGAACATAAATAGGAATAAGGATCATCCCTGAGAATAATGCCATGTTTGTTACCATGGATATAGTAGATGACAAGGCAAACATTGGGTATTTAAACACTCTAAAGTTTAGCAATGGATTGTCTTGTCTTAGTTGTTTTAAAATAAATACTACTAGCGAAATGAACCCGACCGCAATTGCGAGGTACACATGAGGACTGTCCCATCCCTTGCTTCCTGCTGAACTGAAGCCGTAAAGGATCCCACCAAATCCAATACTTGATAAAACTAAAGAGAAAAAGTCTAAACGGAGATTACTCTTTTCTTTCTTATCTTTTAAAAGGAAGAACCCGATTAATACCACTACTATTGAAATAGGGGTAATAAAGTGGAAAAGCATTCTCCAATCATAGTGTTCAATAATCCATCCTGATAATGTTGGTCCAATTGCTGGGGCAAACATGATAATTAAACCAAATACCCCCATCGCTGTTCCTCTTTTTTCAATTGGGAAGCTAACGAGCATGACGTTCATAAGCAATGGCATCATTATCGCAGATCCTGATGCTTGAAGCATACGTCCTGCTAAAAGAATCGGAAATACATGAGCCACACCAGCTACTAATGTACCGATCGTAAATAAACTCATTGCGACTAAAAATAAATTTCGAACCGAATATTTCTGTATCAAGAAGGCAGTAGCCGGAATTAATATCCCGTTAACTAGCATAAATCCTGTAGTTAACCATTGAACCGTGGCAGCTTCTACCTCTAAATCCTTCATGATCGATGGTAAAGCAATATTTAATAAGGTGTTATTTAAAAACGTAATGAATGCCCCAATTAACAGAACTCCAATAATTCCGTATGGCGGCCGTTTATCTTGTTTTTCAGCCATGTATGTTCCTCCTATACTATAAGTCCAATAAAATGTACTGCTGTTATATACTTTACATATATTATACCCTCAGTACAAAAAATGCAATAAAAAAAACGCAGCTAAATTATGGGTTTGTAACCTCCATAAAAATAAGTTAGTATACATTTATACAGTGAGTCCAAATACTAAATCAGGTGATACGATGAATGATCGGAAGCAACACGTTATCAATACAGCCCATCAGCTATTTGTTGAAAAAGGATTTCAAGCAACCTCCATTCAAGACATTTTAGATTATAGTAGTATTTCAAAAGGAACCTTTTATAATTACTTTTCTTCAAAAAACGAACTACTTATGGGTATTTTTAAAGAGATACAAAAAAAGTTTGAGCAGGAAAGAAACGAACTCTTAATAGGAAAAGACCCGTCAGATATTGAATTGTTTATTAAGCAAATGGAGCTGCAAGTGAAGACCAATCGGGCAAGTAACCTTATACCTTTATATGAAGAAGTGTTATTTTTAAATGATTCTGAGTTAAAAAAGTTTATTAGTGATTTTCAATTGCGCATGTTACGTTGGGTATACGAACGCTTTCATGATATTTTTGGCGAGAGCATGAAACCCTATCTTCTTGATGTTGCCATTATGTTTACAGCTATTTTCCACCATAACCTTAAGTATGAGCGAATGGCGAATAGCTTAAAAAGCAACCCCGAACGGGTGGTAAGATACAGTGTTAATCGACTTTTGACGCTAATGAAGAATGTAGGGGAAACCGGTGAGCAACTTCTTCCACCAGAACTATTGGATGATTGGTCTCCTTCTTGTCATAAGAAAGATAAAACCTATCAAGAAAAGCTCACACTTGAAATCATGAGTCTAAAAAAAGAGAGCATGAATAAGGAAGATTCGGAGAAATATATAGAGCTGCTCGATTTTATTCTAGAGGAGCTTTTGCAACCTAGTAATAAGAGGCAATTTGTAGTGGAGAGTGCATTAACCACATTAGAGGATCACTTCGGGAAATCAAAGCTACAGCATTTACGTTCGTATCTTAATTAACAAAGCTAGCAGGTTCATTGGCCTGCTAGCTTTTGTTTAGGCTTTTTGTAATTGTTTTTCATCAATGAGTGTTTTTGCTGCTCGTAAGGCCAATAAATAGCTATCAAAACCAAAGCCGCAAATCTGTCCTTTGGCAATATCCGCAAATACGGAGTGGTGTCTAAACTCATCTCTGGCATGAATATTTGACATATGCATTTCAATAAATGGTACTTCTAAAACATCCAATGCATCGCGAATGCCATAGCTATAATGAGTCCATGCTCCTGCATTAATAATGACTACATCTACTTGATCCCGATAGGCTTGATGAATTCGATCGACCATATCCCCTTCAGAATTCGTTTGGAACGTTTCAAGAGCCAAGTCTAACTCTTCTGCCAATTCTTCCATATTTGCGTTAATTTCATCTAATGTGATGGTTCCGTACATCTTTGGGTTTCTTTTTCCAAACATATTGTGATTTACACCATGTAGCATAAGTACTTTTTTCATATCAAATTCCCTCTTCCTTTTGCTCATTATTTCACAAACTTCTTTATATGAATAGTTTAAAACAGACCATCCATAAATACCAATTGGAATTTTTATAAGATCTATAGGTCTACCCTATACATAAGAGCAAAAGAAGATTTTTCACATTAAGCCTTAAGTGAATTTTTTTCGATAAACCCTTTAAACTTTTCCACAACAGGTGATAGGTAACGATTTTTCACACTCGCCATGTAGATAATCTGTTCTGGAAGTGGGTCCTGAAAAGGTAGTACTTTAATGTCAAACAGGTCTAGAGTGGAGGATCTTGGAAGGATACCCACGCCTTGTTTGGCTGCCACTAAGCCCAATAATGCGGTATCCTCTGCTACTTCACAAGAAATATATGGAGTAATCCCAGCATTTATAAACAATTGATCGATTACGGGACGAAATAGACTTTTCTTGTTGAAACAAACGAATTTTTCCTCAGCAATATCTTTTAATTCTACTAAAGCTTTTGATGCTAATGGGTGATCTTTATGAGTGATTAATACAATATCTCTCTTTAATAATGGAATAAAATCAATCTCTGGTTCATGTTCGGCATACGTACAAAAAGCTAGGTCATAATTTTCTTCCTTTAAGCCTTGAATGATACTCTGTGTCGTTCCTTGAATACAAGAAAACGTCACTTGTCCCCCCTCATTCGCCTCCACAAAGGACTGAATTATCGATGGGACAAAATCGGCGCCTAAGGAGAAAATGAATGCTAAGTCAATAATACCCGTATTAGCATTGGTGAGCTTTTGAAGATTCCTTTCACCCTTTTCAAGCTCCTCTAATCCGTTCTCCACATAGGTTAGAAAATAATGGCCGTACTTGGTCAGCTTTATATTTCGACCAACCTTTTCAAATAACTTGATACTTAATTCTTTTTCAAGCTCGCCTATTGCCTGACTAAGACTTGGTTGTGTGATATATAGCTGCGCGGCTGCTTTTGTATAATGCTGTGTTTTGGCTAACACTCGAAAATATTGTAAATGTTTCAGGTTCATAACAGAGTACCTCCTGTTTCCAATCTTTAACAAGGCTCTTTTCTCGTTAAAATCGGCTTTAAGATTTTAACAACCTTTTTACGAAAACAGCTTAAACAAAGTATATGATGTTTTTTGAACAAGAAAAAGAACTGAATATGAACAAAAAAGCACTCTTTCACGAGTGCTTTCTTTCGTTCTTTATGGGTTCATCGTTTTCCAGCTGCCCACATGGTGGATAGCTATCCCTTTATATCCAAGGGTTGATCCGTAATGGGAGGCAACAGAAGCAAGCTGTGCGTTCATGTATGCTTCTCCTTCTTCAAAAAAGGAAATCATATCTCCTTCGTCTGTTGCACCTGTTTCTACCCCGATTACTAATGCTTTATTGTGTTTTCCAGCAAAGGCTACTTCATTTTTAACGATTTCAATGATGGCAGGTGCAGTGTCTCTGTAAGCCATGATTGTTACGCTATTTGTTTTAGTAATAACCCACTCTGCTAGATTTCCTTTACCATACGTATTGTTATAAGAAACTTCATCAAACCAGAATGGCAGGTCCGCTTCAAGAGGCAATTTTAATCCTGCAGCAGAGGTATTCGCTTTTGTTATCAGTTCTTGATAACTTTTGACAGTTGCCGCTCTATTCGTATTCCAACCGCTATATAAGTAAGGCTCTACATCTAAATGAATACCCGTGAATTTTTGCGAAGTGGTTGATCCTGCTTGATAAGTTTTTAACCAGTTCATTAACGCATCTTGATTTCGATACCCTTTTGGAGCTACCCAGCTTGGTGCTCCGTCAAGAGCATATACTTTTATTCCTTTTACCGATGCCTTTGTAATAAAGCTACGGTATACATTCATTGGAATATCACGATCTATTTGTACATAGACTTTGTTGATTTGCTTTTGTTCAAGAAAGCTTAGAGTTCCTGTTTCATTGCTCACAATGTCCCACGGATTCCAAAGCCATGTGGAGCGATCTACCGTAGATGCACTCATTTTTGATCCCAAGCCTCCCATTGAAAAAAGCAACACAATAATCATTGATACAACGATCTTTTTCATTTTACGTTCCCCCATTCTGCAAGCCGAGGCTCACAAAATGAGACCTGGCAACCTGACGACCATTCGCTTTTAACAAGCGATTAGGCTCACGGCTTTGCGTCCTTCCCTTTCGGAGAAGTTTGCCTTTTACAGTTTTTCTTTTATTATACTTTATTCGGGTAGACTTTTGCCTCAGGTACTTTTACCCAATCAGCAATTTTCTTAATTTTTTTATTATAAAGAAAGATAGAACTCCAATTAAGGCTATATACATCTCAATGATCCATAAGCTCTTGATGTATCCAGTTTGGTAGAAAGCTAACGGAAAATCAATAGCGGCATGAGCGACAATAGCGAGCAAAACATATTGGAATTTCTTTTTGATGACAGCCAATAACACTAGTAATGTAAAAGCAATTTGCATAAAGAGGGCGAAGAACCGCTCTGGTATTGCCCATAAATAATGAGAAACTCCCTGATTTAATAATGTTTCTTTGATTGTTGTTGCCTGTTCACCTGGAAGACTAGCTCCGATAGATGAATCAAATGTACCTGCATTGATCATCGTTGCAAAGATAAGAAATGGTACCACCGTTGAAAGAGCAATTACCACGGCTTCAATGCCACCCCAGCCTACTCCAAAGGAAAGACCACCTTTGTAATCTTGGTATTTTTTTAACAGCCAAATAAATAGGAAATAGCGTCCCAATTCCTCAAAAGTTCCTGCAGCCAAACCGCCATATAAGCCAAATAACCATGGATGTTCCGCATAGTTTGGAAAACTGGTTATGACAACCACATGAAGAAGTTTCTCTAGTACTTGAGTGATAATCACAAAACCGATACTACCTATTATTAACGGCTTGAGAGAAATCCCTACCTGTTTTTTTGTTATTAGAATGGCACTAACAAATAGAAGAATGGAAAATATAATAACGGCGACCATGCTCAAGATCGTTGCATTGTTTATCATGGTAAATCCCCCTTGTTCTTTATTATCATTATTAATAATGATAATATTAAAGTATGAGGATTATTCTGTCAATGGGTTTTGTTCTTTTTTTCCAAATTTAAAAAGCACCTCTAGGAAGTGCTTATTTTCTTGCTACATGAACCTTTAATTGTTTCCCTTTTACCGTTGTATGTTTCATCTCGGACAACACCTGTGTCCCTTTGCCATTTAGGATTTCTACATAAGAAGTCGTGTCAAGAATCGTGATTATTCCGATATCCTCTGCAGATACACCCTCAATTTTACAAATGGTTCCGACAAAATCCACGGCGCGCAGCTTCTTTTTTTTGCCACCATTAAAATAGAGCTTGGTGATATCCTTATTGAGTTCTTCACTCTTTAATTGCTTAATCTCCGGCTCTGAACCAATCTTCTCTTCAAAGGCAGATCGTAATCTCTCCACCTGCCCCGAAGCAGGTTTCTCCTTCTGTGGAATTGGAAAACCGATCAGCTCTTCAATCTCCTCTAACAATCGTTTTTCTCTTTCTGCCACAAAAGTAGTTGCCTTTCCTTTCATCCCTGCACGGCCGGTTCTTCCAGTACGATGCACATAGCTCTCTTTTTCATATGGGATATCAAAGTTAATCACGAGTGAAATATTTTCGATATCAATCCCACGAGCGGCGACATCGGTTGCGATTAGGTAGCGAAACTCTCCCCGTTTAAATTCACTCATTACATCTAGGCGATCTTCCTGAATCATTCCACCATGTATTTTATCGCAATCATATCCAAGCTCTGTCAGATGATCGACTACCATGTCCACACGGTCCTTTGTCCGGCAAAAAATGATACAGCTATCCGGGTTTTCAATGATCGTTACGTTTTGCAATAATTGAAGCTTTTCCTGTTCTTCCACCCAAAATAAGGAATGCTCAATTAACCCTACTGAACTACTGGAAGATTCAATTTCTACCTCTACAGGTGATAGCAAATAGTTTTGGGCTAGCTTTTTTACGGTATCAGGCAGAGTGGCTGAAAAGAGCATGGTTACTCGATTTTTTGGCATTTCTTCAATAATGGCTTCCACTTGTTCGATAAAGCCCATGTTTAGCATTTCATCCGCTTCATCGATCACTAGGTATCGGACACGATCTAACACAAGGGTGCCTTTTTGAATATGATCCAGCAGTCGACCTGGTGTCCCTACAACGACATGAGTCTTTTGCTTGAGTTTCGTTTTTTGATACATAAAGGATTGCTTTCCATATACCTCTACTGCATTGATTCGTTTTAAGCGGCCGATATTTATAAAGTCTTCTTTGATCTGTACGGCTAACTCACGAGTAGGGGTAAGTACTAAAGCTTGCGGTTTATTTTCTGTCCAATCGATCATTTCACAAATCGGAATGGCAAAGGATGCTGTTTTTCCACTTCCTGTACGTGACTTTACGACCACATCGCGATTCTCTAGGACAAGCGGAATGACCTTTTTTTGAACTTCAGTTGGATGTTGATATTGTAAGCTCGCTAAAGTACTTAATATTTCTTCACTTAAGGTGAAATCTGTAAAATCCATCGTGCAGCCTCTTTTCCAAATTCTATAATTCGATGTCAAATGGGTGTCTGTCACCCTTCGTGGACACTTTTACCTGTTTTGTCCACGGGCGGTGTCTGTCACCCTTCGTGGACACTTTTGCCTGTTTTGTCCGCGTGGGGTGGACATACATTCCTCTTTTCTATATTTTAGTTAATTAACCTGACTAAGCCTGTTATTTTCCAACCCGTCTGAAGATAACAAGCCTCGACTGACACCATTTCTTCCATTTCTTTTTGCCTCATAGAGAGCTTGATCACAGGCCACATACATGGTCTCTAGCTCTGTCTCTATAGTAGGAACAATAGTTAGTATACCCATACTAACCGTATATGAAAGCTCCCATTCAGTCAAAGACTCCTTCTCTATCCCATTACAAATTTCCCGTGCTAATTTCATGGATTGTTCCTCATCTGTTTCTGGTAGAAGAATCGCAAATTCGTCGCCACCAAAACGACTAAAATAATGGTCCTCGCTGATATACTCCCGGATCTTCCTGCTCAATTCACGCAGCACCTGATCCCCTACATCATGTCCATACCTATCATTAATCTTCTTAAAATAATCAATATCAAACAATATAAGAGAAATAGGCCTATTATTCTTAGAACATGCCAATAAACACTTCTTCGCTTCTGAAAAAAATACTCTTCGATTCAACGCTCCTGTTAAGTCATCATAACTGGCTAATCGAATAAGCTCTTGATCTGCTTGTTCTTTTAATATGAGGATAAATCCTGTGTTTCCAATCAGCATCACAAGATAAAGCCCTATGAAAGAAAGAGTTTGGAAAAAACCTGGAGTAAAAAAGCTCCATGTATGAGTCGAAAATAGCGTAACAATCCCTCTACCACACAAGGCCACAGCTAAAAATAAGTAAAACACTCCTAATATCCTTCTTAATCGTGAGGGTTTGTATTTATACACTAAATGATAGACAGGTAGAATCATAAGTATAGCGGTACCAAAGGAAGCAACAGCAATTCGGTTGCTTTCTACATTAAAAAATAAAATCGCTAAGTGAAAAGTAACTATGTTTATGATGGTCATGATTAAATACGCTATTTTTATACGTTTTGTTAACACGTTCAACAGTCTTAGAATTGCCATCATCTCAAACGAAGTTCCTAAAAACAGTAAAGTGTTCGAAACCGAGATGGTGAACACATCTGAGATGCCACCCCGTAAGGTTAATAATGTCCAGGAAAGCGCCTGTACACATTTGGCCAAGAAAAAAGTAGTAACCGTCTTATCTGTTCGATGGTCTCGCCAGTAAGCACTAATCAAGAACACAGTAAAAACATGCCCCGTAACCAAAATCACAAAAATTGTTTTCATATCAAGAGAAAAGCCCATTATGTATCACGCACCTGAACAAATAATCTACCGTTATATACTACTACAATTTGTGGTGTCTGACACCCTTCGTGGACAAAATTAGAGGTTTTGTCCGTCTGGGGTGGACACTCACTATAATTCTTTACGGCTCGGCCATTGTATAGAAACCAAGGTAGGACAGGGCTATATCGCGATTGAAGAGGGTCCCTACAATGATTAAAGAATTCGTCATGGAGCGCCGTAGTTGGATTTTCTTTTACTTCTTCATCCATCTCTTAATGGTATTTGTGGCTTTTCTTGATTCTGCGATTCCGTTCAAACCCATTTTATACATTGTCTTTCTATCCTTTCTCCTATTCTCAATCTTCCTTTTCATCAGATATCAAAAGGAGACCCGTTTTTCAAAGGATTTGATGAGTGGGAGAACAATCTAGATCTTTCTCAGATCCCCCAAGCAGAAACCCCCTTTGAGACGATCATAGAAAAAAGCACCTATCAACAAACCGAATTGCTTAGAAATCAGTTCAATCAACATCAACTCAACTAGAAGATGAGAAGGACCAGCTGTTAGCTTGGAAATCCACATTAAGTGATCTCTAGTGTGACTTTTTTGTTTTGGACTATCTTATTTAATATAATTTTCACCTAACATTATTCTTTCTTTCCTAATCTTTATACTTATAGCTGGTATACTTTAAGTACAATTTTTCACAATCTCCCTATTTATACATGAAAAAAGCGATGCCTTTTTAGTATCGCTTCAAATAGCTTACTGTCTAATTCTTGCTTAATAAAATGGTTTCAGCATTACCATTCCATTCCACTGTCACTTTTACCTCTGAATCTTCAATGACTTTGGCATTGGTTGGATTCGCTTCATCTCTACCGATAAGAAAACCGCCCTTCGTCAACTTTATTCCACTTTCTCCAAAGCCACCTGCATTAGTGTCAATTTTATAAGTTAATTCACCAACGGAGTTAATATCTTTACCTTTATATTGAAGTTTGAATTCCTGTGTTTCATAGTCATCATTGGTTTGTGTAACCTTTAATTCAGCAGACCAATTATCTGTCTCTCCTGAAAATGTAAAAGTTTTTGAACTACAAGCGGTAAGTATGAACAATAAGACAACCAATAATGATGGAATCTTATTAATGATAATCCACCCCATTTCTTTTTAAATAATTAATTACCCAAATTGTACCATTTCACGAAGTGAAAATGTTACAACCTTTTATTCTACCTGCTTTATTACTTCAAGAAGAAAAGAGTTTGTCTGTTTTCAAACATAGCTCTATTAAACTAAGCTGCGTTTTATAATTTAATCTGTTCGTATTAACTTTAATAAATAAAAGTGCGACCACCTATGGTCGCACTTTATGATAAGAGTTGATTAATTTAAATTCCTTTTCAGACCTACCTGATTCAGGACAAAGTGAAAGTAGGTGTGCATTAACTACATAGGTAAATTCATCTTTTGTTTTAGGCTCTCCCCAATTTATTGAGTCTGCTTGATATTTATACTTCATAATTCTCTCCTCCAACAGCTGTAACTTTCGCAGCAGAAACATTTCCAGCAGTTAAGAAGAATACCGTAACTAACATTATCAGTAATTTATTCATAGCAACCGCTCCCATATTTTTATTTGATTAGGGTTGCCTAAATGATATTTTTATTGCATTCGTAAATAGCAGTTAAATGTTCAACAAAGCTTCCTTCTTCAACTAACCTGGATCGTTAGTCGAGGAAGAATAGGAGGTGCGACAGCTAACTCCATTGTTAAACTCTAGCACCCGTTACTTAAAGAAGCCAAAAAGACGGTCAAGTAGTGACCGCCCTTGTACTCATACATTAACTTTATAATTCAGTGCTAATTCATCCCCAGGTAATCCCCTTATTCCCCAGTTATGTTTGGGTGTTTCAAAAATTGTAACCTCAACATCTTGAGAGGATATACCTAATTCACTATTTATTCGCTCAAATAATAGTTTTAATAATTGTTTTTTAGCTTCTACCGTTCTACCTTCAAACATACTAACTTCAATTACGGTATATGCTTCGGTTCTCCCACTCGCAAAATAAAAATCTTCTTTGTCCATAGGGAAAAAACGATGAAATTTCTTATCCGAAGGAAATTGAAGTGCTTCCACCATACACGAATGAATAACATCTGATAATGTTTCCTTAATTGGATTTAACCTTCCCTTTACACCGTAAATTTTAATTTGTCCCACTCTCATCTCGCCTTTCTCTTCTCAGCTAAACTCGACTAACAATAAACAATATTCTATATAGAATTCAAAAATACCTTCTTCAAGTATTCTTCCCCTTTAACTTAATAAAAGGAGCTACGCATCCACGTTGCTCCTATCCTTGCTAATCTTTATAGATTCTTAACATTGAGTTAGCATTTGTCTGAAATTCATATGGTACATTTACTTCTTCGACTTTACAGCCACTGTCTGTGAGGTAACTTATTATTTTATCTAATTGGTTATATCTTTTTCCCTCCAAGTCAACTAAAGGGAAAATGCGAACTTCCTCTTTCGTAACCCTCAGTAACTCATCTAGAGTTTCAATGTGGAATTGATAATCTAATCTATCTGAATACATAAATAGAAAATGTGCAGAGAGAAGAATATCAAATTCTTCATTCTTAAATGGTAATGAAGGTAAGGTAGTGGGAACGTATCTTTCGCTGGACTCCCTCATATGGTTTGCACAATCTTGTAACGCACTTAAGCGATGAATTCTTAGACCTTCTATGTCTTTGAAATAGTCCCATTTATAATTGTTTTGAGCTTTTTTCATATGATTCATTGCGTGTTCAATGTCCAGGAGACCTTTGTTTTTTAGGTCTTCACCTGAATGATAATAGGCAATATCGCAAGCTGTTATGTCTAAATCTGATTTGTTACCGACAGCAGTAAATGAACAAGCTCCTGCTGGACAATCGAGTATTTTCTTCCCTTTTAATTCTTCCTCTGATAGCAAAAACATATCTAAATACTCTTCAAAGGTTCTACCAATAAAAACAATTCTCTCTAAATCTAACTTTGTACTTTGCTCGGCTCTACTCAACTAAACTCACCTCTTCAAAAGAATTACATTCATTTTACCATGAACAAAATGGAAAATGTTACCTTTTGTTCAATAACAACTTCATCAAAAAAGTGCATTAGTCCTTGAGGCTATACTACTTTACCATTCTCTTTCAATATTTGATAGTTCACTCCATAAAGGCAATAAACCATTTTGCTCCATAAAATTATCAAACCTATTACAGCTTGTTTCTTTTATATCTTTTCTTTCTAGCCAAATCGTATCACATTCATCGCATATATAAATGATGCGATCTAATTTTTCTATATGCGCTCTACACACAATGCCTTGCCCATCGCAAAAAGGACATTCTGTCACTAAATTGCACCTCCTTAATATAAAAAGAGCCCTCAATCCTTTTTGAATCAATGCCCCTTGATCGATAAAATTATATGATTAGTTTTGATATATAAAGAGCAATTAGTGCAAGTGGTGCCTTTGAAGAAACTCATTTAAATTATTTTTAATTCCATCAACCTGGTATGGATTTAATTTATCCGCTTAACCCTTGTGGTTTCAACCCATAGGAATGCATATCTATTTCTGTACATGTAAAAAATACAGAAGAGGTGAGAACATATGGAATATGATCATTTAAAACTTACAGCTTCCGAAATAGGGACACTATGGGGGGAGTATGTAAACGGAACAATGACCGAGGTAGTAAATAGGTATATGATTTCTATTTTGGAAGACACATCAATAAAAGAAGTTTTTGAAATTGCATTAGAAAAATGGGAAAAACAAAAGCAGCAGCTTGTGTCCTTCATTGAGAAAGAGGGCTTTCCAGTTCCCATTGGATTCACTGAGTCTGACCTTAATAAAGGTGCAGCAAGATTGTTTTCTGACACATTCTGCTTAAATTATTTACATATTATGACGATAAATGGTCTGTTGGGACATACAACTGCTTTTAGCGTTTCTGTCAGAAAGGACCTACGGGAATTTTATAATTCATGTGATAATGATGCAAAAAGAATGTACGATTTAACTATTGAGCTGTTGCTTCAAAAGGGAAAATTCCAAAGAGACCCCTATTTTTATCCTAATGAGAGCCCTGAATTTATTTCTACTAAAGATTTTACAGACGGAATCTTCGGAAAAGGGAGACTTTTATCTGCAACAGAATTAATCAGTCTTTCTCTTAACATTAAAAAGAGCATTATGGCAAAAGCTCTCTCAATCGGATTTAGTCAAGTTACTGGTTCGAAAGAAGTAAGAAAATTTTTTGAGGATTTAGAAAAAGCGGCAGATGGAAACATACAATCCCTTTCAAGAGTTATGCAAAAGGATAATTTGCCCGTCCCCATGTCGTGGGAAACAGAAATTACCATGTCCAAAGACTCACCTTTTTCAGATAAATTAATGTTGTATCATATGGGTTTCTTGGCTCAAACTGCACAAGTATACTACGGGACAGGTCTAGCAACAACAATAAGATCAGATCTGGGGGTGGTTTATGAAAAAGCCATTCTAAAATCATTAGCAATTACTAAAGACTGGTTTGATATTATGGTGAAAAACAAGTGGTTAGAACAGCCTCCACTTGCTCCCAATAGAAAAGAGCTTGCACAAGATAAATAAAAAGATACTTTTTTTATTAGTAAAACGATTTCGGCTGGGTAGGTTAAGATATCCCCACTAACATAAAAGGAAGTGAGTAGATGACTCAGAGTAACGAACGCAATAACTTCGATGGAAATGTAGAAGAAAGTGGCAGCAATCCAGCTGTAAGCCAAACTAATCAAGGTGCTGATGAAGTTGGTGAAGCAGCAGGAACTATAAGTGGAGCCGTTGCGGGTGCTATGATTGGTGCTCCATTTGGGCTAGTTGGTGCTGTTATAGGCGGTGTTTCAGGCGGTGCGATTGGTAACCAGATGGGGGAAGGGACTGATGGAGATCAACATTCAGCTTCCGAAAATAATGATGTGAGTAATAATACGGACTCTATAAATGAATAGCCCTCTTCAATCGATTCGGATGGAATAAACAAGGCGAGTGAAATAGCAAACCCTTTTAAAAAATTAGTAAGCAAACCCCTAGTCGATTTTGACAAGGGGCTTTGCGGTCACCTCATTCTTTAGCAAAATTATCTAAATACCACAGGAGATGCAATTTCTTTAAACATTTCAATCACTTCTTCTTTTGTTGGCTGGAATGGATTACCCGGTGCACAAGCATCTGCTAATGCATTTGTTGCTAGTTTATCTAAATCCACATCCGTTACACCTAACTCAGAAAGGGTACTTGGAATTCCTACTTCCTTACAAAGAGCTTTAATCGCTTCAATCACTTCATCAGCACATTGCTCATCTGTTTTTCCTTCTACTTGTATGCCTGCTGCTTTAGCAATGAGACGGAATTTCTTCGGATCACGTTTCGCATTTTCTCTTTCCACAATGGGTAGAAGCATGGCGTTACATACTCCATGTGGAAGATCGTACACACCGCCCAGCTGGTGCGCCATCGCATGAACAAAGCCTAGTCCTGCATTGTTAAAGGCAATTCCCGCTAAGAACATGACGTATGTCATTTGCTCACGAGCTTCAATATCATGACCGTCTTTTACGGCACGAGGCAAGTAGTTAAAGATGATTTCAACAGCAGCTAATGCGGTTGCATCTGTTACTGGGAAGGCACCTGGGGTCACAATCGCTTCAATTGCGTGGGTGAGTGCATCTACACCTGTCGCCGCTGTCAAATCTGCTGGTTTATCCACCATCAGCTCTGGGTCATTTACTGAGATGGTTACTAAGCTATTTTTATCTACCATAACCATTTTCACTTCACGGTCCGTATCTGTAATCACGTAGTTAATGGTGAATTCACTGGATGTACCAGCGGTAGTGTTGATAGCAACAATCGGAACCGATTTATTCTTTGTTTTTCCAACACCTTCATAGTCTCGTAAATCTCCTCCATTGGTTACATAAAGTCCAATGGCCTTTGCTGCATCCTGTGGAGATCCTCCACCAATTGATACGATGAAGTCACAAGCATTTTCCTTAAACACCTCAACCCCTTCATACACATTTTGGACTGTAGGATTTGGTTTGACATCATCAAAGATCACATATTCTAGATTAATCGTATCTAATTCCGCAAGAACTTTTCCTGCTAGACCGGATTGATTCAAAAACTTATCCGTGACAACTAATGCCTTTTTTTGACCCAGTTCTTTCACAAGTGCTGGCAGTTCTTTTAAACAACCTCGTCCCATTAGGTTGGTGCTTGGTACATAATACACACGTGCATTGCTCATCTTTTCTTCCTCCTCCATCGGTTGTTCACTTCTTCACATATAAGTTTTTAAAAATGAGAAAGGGTTTTCACAACACCTTTTCGTGTGACTTCCTATATAAATATCTTACTCCCCTGCCTCAAGATAATCAACATAAATACAGGTATTAACTTTTGTTAACTTTTGATTTTTAACATTTTAGACACAAAGTTATTTTGTTTAGTTCTGTTATTATAATAAAAAACAGAACTGTAAATTTTATATAGGAAAAAAGGGAACAAACTTATATTAAATGAAACATACATATTGGACATGTCTAATATGTATGTTCCTATATCACACTTATTATATTAATTTTTTATTCCAAAAAGAAAACAATCACTTAACAAATGTATAGAGAACTCCATTTTCTGGTCTTCTGAAATAAGGTCCTCTAAAACCTCTCTTTTGTAATTCCTTACTCATGTATATCATGATGCCCCCATGACTGATAATTAGGACATTTCCACCTGATTGTAAGGCAATATCCAAAGCCTTATTTACTCGTTTTAGGACATCTCTTTTTTTCTCTAGCTGGGATTTATGATTGAATAGCCAAGCAAATTTGATAAAAAGAATGTGAACAAGTAGAGGCAACCTAATTTTCTTCTGAAAGAATGGAGAAAGGGCAACTTCTCTTAATTCTTCAAGATAAATAATTGTGCCATCAAAACATCTTTCAGCTGTTATCCTTGCTCTTGGTAAATCACTCGAAAAACATTTTTCCCAATTAACTTGAGATAAATTGATTTCCTTTTCTTCCACATTCGACTCGTTATAATCTTTCTCCCATCTTTGTAGTTCCTCAGCGGAAATGAATTTTTTAGGATACCCCTGGGTTACTTTTAAATGGCGAACTAAACCAACCTTCATTAACCAATTTCATCCCTTCTACAAGGTAAAACCCTCTTAAACTTGTATGAATGCAAAAATAATATTTTAGTACACCTATCTCTGTGTCTATGGAACCTCTACCACAAAAGGTACTGTAACAACTTCACCTTTTCGTTTGAATTGACCCCAAATTTTATAAACGCCACTTTCTAGAAATTCTGTTTCAAATAATGCCTCTGGTCCACTACCTTGACCTTCTAATGCATGAACATGTAAGTATCTTTCACCATCTTCCGATAAAACCACGACGTGCCCGATTGATCCTAGATATGGTTCTAGGTCTGATACTGGCAGCTGAGTATCTTCGTCGGTTAGAATAAATTTCAACGTACGTTCTTCCCCAGCTGCAAGGTCCGGTTCAATCGATAACGCCACGTTCATTCCTTCTACGGTTTTCTCTAATTTTTCATCAACGGTAACTTCTACTGGCTGTGCAGTATCGCCTTCAACAGTTACCCAGGCCATCTTACTCATCGAATCCCCGTTTGTCGGTTTGAAGTCCGCAACCATCCGGTACTTCCCGCCTGCCGGAAACTCACTTTTGATTTCAAACACCCCATCTCCCTTGTATTCTGGATGGATATGATGAAAATAGGATAAATCCTTACTTACAATGATTAAATGGATCAGCTTTTCATGGTTCACTTCAAAATTTCCAACCGGCGCTCCATTATTTGTAACAGTAAGCCGAATGACATTCTCTAATCTGGATGCTTGTTCTTTATCAATCTCCCAATTTACATTGACATCTTCCGTAATAATCCTATTGCTTTTCTCAACAACCTCTTCTTCTTCCCATGATGAGTCCGTCCCGCAGGCTGATAGCAGCACTGCACACGAAATAAATAGTATTAATAACTTATTAATCATATTTCAACACCCCATTAAATTAGTAGGGAAACGATCCACAAGAACCGTCCCCTTGTCACTCCTACTCGTATCGCAATGCTTCGTTCAACGGGATTTTGACTGCTCTTCTTGATGGTGTAAAACTTGAAACCAAGCTGATGATGATTCCAAATAAGAAGATCAACGATATGATTAGGTTGGAAACTCCGAATTCAAAGGTTAATGTATTGTACTCCATAAAACCAGAAGTCATATAGATTAGCAGAATCCCAAATAAAATTCCGATTACGGTTGCCGCTAAACCAATTCCAAACCCTTCTAAAAGAATCATTCTGATGACTTGCTTCCGTGTCACCCCGACTGCACGCATCATTCCAATCTCCCGGATACGCTCCATAATATTGATGAGCAATGTATTCGTGATTCCGATACCAGAAATGATAATCGCAAGAACAACGAGTGCATTAATGATGCTAAACGAGCTCGTAACGACAGCCCCAATAACGGATACCCAGTCCTCAGGTCCCCACATTTCTTCAATTCTCTCACCAAATTGCCCATAGATGTTTTCTCGTAGTTGAAGTGAACTTGTTTCTTCGTCCTTAATGACGAGTGCATTTCGTTCGTACTTCACGCCAAAGCTTTCTTCAAAATGGCTATCCTTTACAAACGCACTATAGCCATTGTTTTTCATGGTGCTGACAACAGCAACCACCTTAAAAGGCTTTGCCCCGTCTAATGTATCAAGCGTAATACTTTCACCGATTTTCCCTCCCCATACACCGTAGGAAGTTTGGTCGAGAACAATTTCGTCATTCTTTAGGCTTTCAATTAATTCACTATGTGTCCATTCTTGGCTAGTAAATAGTGGGAAACGACCAATCCATTCCTCCCCAACACCGAACACAGGGAGCATTCTTTTTTGACCATCAAGGGTCCAAATGATAGACTGTTTAGAATAAGTCGTTGCATCTGCAACACCTTTTGTTGCTTTAATAGTTGCAAGGTCTCCCTCTTCAATATGGTGGAACATGATATCAAGATTCCCACCATAAGTGGAATGAATCACTTTTTCATACGTCTGTAAAAGTGCAGAGTTCAGAGACGCCATTAGCACAATCATTGCAATTCCAAGACAGAGAATCACAGAAGTCATAGAAGATCGACTTAGGTTTCGATTCAAGTTGCGCATTGCCATGTCTCCCGAAAATCGAAAGACTACTCCATAGAATCCTCTCATCACCCACACAAACATTTTAAAAAGATAAGGGAAAATCAGCGCAATCCCAACCATAAGGGGTAAAACTAAAAGGAGATGCTCAATAAAGAAGCTAGATAATATCAGTAAAACTCCGACGATTCCAAACCACTTATTCGTCCCTTCATTTGCTTTCGCTTTGTTCTCCTTCAATACTTCAATGACACTAATTTTCCCAACGTTCCGTATCGGAAACCACGCTGCAGCAATCGGAACAAACAAACCTGCAATCAACGATAAGATAATTCCTGGTAGGAGTACCATGCTATTTCCATCGGTAATTCCAATGAGCATAAAGACCAGGGCTGTTAAGCCAAGTGCCATTCCATATCCGATCACTAGACCTAGCACTGTTCCAATTAGAGCTAATAGGATTACCTCTGTTAGTACCATGACCTGTAATTGGCCAGGAGTGTATCCAATCGTTTTCAGCACGGCAAACTCATTTTTTCTTTCCCTAATACTGACGTACAGTGAATTAAAGATAATGAATGCACTTAGAGCAATTCCAAGAAATCCTGCAATATAGAGAGCCAAGAAAAAGGAATCCATCTTTTGAAACTCTTCATCCACATTCACAACGACTGGCTGCTTATAGATGTTTGCATGATCTTTTACTAGTTGTTCAGCAGCCTGTTCTACAGCTACTAAACTTTCTGAATCACTCGCTCTCACTTGAATACCTTGAATTTTCCCTTCCAAACCAAACCACTCCTGTACAACAGGTAGTGGAACAGCGATAGCCCAGTGGTGATACTTTGCCATACTCCAGCTAGATGGTCCCATTAAATCTTGAGTGTACTTCACAATCGCAGAAACCTCGATTTCTTTCACTCCATTTTCTGTATCAATGGAGATGGGATCTCCAATTTTCGTTCCCCACACCTTTGCTGTTCTGTCTGTAATTACGGCACCTTTTCCGTTTAGGTCCCCTTCAATTCGTTTGAACCCAGTAACAGTCGTATCAAGCTTGCTATACCCTGTTATGACAACCCTTTTTTGAATCGCAGAAATCTCTTCATCTTCCAAGGCGAGTTTGGCATTTTCTTTTAAAAGGGCAATAGATGTCGCGTTTTCAATAGATTCCGTTTGTGTAAGAACATCCTCCGAAAAATAAGCCTCCGTTCCTGCGATAGTGAAATCTGCCTTCGCAAAGGCCTCTTTTATAAAAATAGGGAAGGACTTCTCTGCGGAATCTACGGCAGCAATCACAGAAAATGTGGATGCCACCCCTATTACAATCGATAAAATCGTAAGAAAGGTTCTCATCTTCCTCCGCATCAAGTTACGCCATGCGATTTGCCACTGCTTCATTTTGATAACCACCTTTCATTCCGTCTTCTACAATTAATCCATCACGAACCGTAATAATTCGATTCGCTACTTGCGCTGCTTGTAAATCATGAGTCACCATTACAATTGTGATTTGTTCCTCTTTATTAAGCCTCGAAAGTAATCGTAAAATGTCTTCTCCGTTTTTCTGATCCAAATTCCCAGTAGGTTCATCGGCTAAAATCAATCTTGGCTTCATCGCCAATGCTCTTGCGATCGCCACCCTTTGTTGCTGCCCACCGCTTAATTGAGATGGGTATTGTGATTCTTTTCCCTCCAAATTTACATCTGATAAAAGCTGTTGAACGGTTGTTTTGATTTTTGCTTTTGACGCATTGTTTGCAGAAAGTGCCAAGGCAATGTTTTCTCCAACGGTCATCATGGGTAAAAGCTGATAGTTCTGAAAGACAAACCCTAATTTCGTACGCCGAAAATGGGTAAGTTCTTTTTCCTTTAATCTGTTTAGTTCAACATCATCCACGACAATGTTTCCTGAACTAGGTGAATCAAGTCCGCCTAACAGCTGTAGTAATGTACTTTTCCCTGAACCACTCGGACCCATAATCGCTACAAATTCTCCTTTTTGAATGTGAATATTGTTGTTTTTCAAGGCATAAAAATCTCCTGACTCTAAAGAATATACTTTTGATACATCTGTAACAGTAATCATCATTGATTTCCTCCAATATTTATCATTTTTTTAGTTGCTAAAATCATTTTGGTTTTCCTGCTAAAGGCTACAAATGCAAGGGTTAGTAGTAACACAAAGGCTAGAAGTAGCCATATAAATAGGCTGGTAAGTACAAAAAGGCAATCACAAACCATGCAAAAAATAATGCCAAAGGGCTAGCGCCTTTTAAGGTTCGGTAAAGTATTTTTATATAAGCATTTTTATAGAAAGGTGTTGCCTCCAACAAAAAGATAAATGGATTACAAAAGGTTCCAAACCCCAGTGGGATCACAGCGTAGAATGGAACCCTCATGTTCGTTCCAAGCTCTATCAAGAAAACAAATCCTAAGGTAAATGCCTGCATGATAAAATCCAAATGAGCTGCTTTCAGTTTTCTTGGGTTCGTAAAGAACTGCTTTAGCTGTGAATGATTCATATAATAGACAGCCCCAAGCGGTAATGATAAAACCAGACCTACAAGAAAAATAAATCCAGCCCAGTGTAAAAGAAAAACATTCATATAATCTCTCCTTTTTTAGCTCTATTTTTGTTTCGCATTTCTTTGATGAACCTACAGTAAACCTCCAATATGAACTGAATATGAACACAAGTAATATATATTTTTTTACCAGCCTGTTTTCAACAGGGTACCTAAGACAAGCAGAACCGAGGAGACAACAATGACAGATAAAACGATGATGATCTTGCCTGGTAAATCCGGTTCTTTCAGATGGTCATAAATGAACCACAAAAGCATTCCCAAGGTGAGGATGGTCAGGCCTCTTCTCAAATAAGTTGCTATATCAATTACCCAGTTTGAAGAAAATATGATTGAAAGAAGTAATGGTAAAAAAAGAACTATTCGAACCTTCATACTCACCCCCCTTTCTTAAAAAACCGCTAGTAAAACCAATGAGTGGCTAACAACTGTATGATAAATCCTCTATATGAACTGAATATGAACGCAAATAAAAAAAAGAGAAAGGAGTAAAAATACTCCTTTCTCAGTTATTACTATATTTATATTTGAGGGATTGTCACGATAAACTTCGCCCCTCCCCGAGGACTCTCAGACACTTCTATATGACCATGATGTAAATCAATAATTTGTTTTACTATCGATAATCCAAGCCCGTTTCCTTTAATCGAAGAATCACGGGACTTATCAACCTTGTGGAACGGCTTAAAAATATCCTTTCGTTCTTCTTTTGGTATCCCCACACCATTATCGGTAATCGAAACAGTGATTTGATTATTATTGACAGTTGCTTCAATAACAATATTCCCTTGTACTGGTGTGAATTTAATGCTGTTATTAATAAGATTCGTCCACACCTGTTTCAGCTGATCTTCATCTGCCTGTACGGTTATCGGCTCTAGCTGGATATTAAATTGAATATCCTTCGCTGACCATTGTGGTTCCAGGCCAATGACCACACTTCGCAACTGTTCATCTAATCGATATGTTGCCAGATTGAGCTTATGTTGGTCATGCTGCAAATGAGAAAGATGAAGTAGATTTCTTCCAAGACGTGATAACCGTTCGCTTTCTTGTTCAATGATTTTCGAATAACGATTCCGAGTTTCCTCATTCAATTGCTTTTGTTGTAATGCTTTTGAAAATCCCGAAATGGAGGTGAGCGGTGATTGAATTTCATGGGAGACATTGGCGACGAATTCCTGACGCATTTGATCCAGCTTCCCAAGCTCCCGTGCCATTTCATTAAAGCTGGCACTTAAGACCCCAATCTCATCCTTTCGTTTTGTTGGGAGTTCAATTTTAAAGTTTCCTTGTGCCATCTTCCTCGTTGCTTCGGTTAGCCGTACAAGTGGATTCACGACATAGCGAGCACCAATGATAACCAAGAGGCTTCCTAAAAAGAGAATGAATACGTACATAAGGTGAATGGAATTCATCGTTTCCTCTTCCACCTTATTTCTCTCTACGCTGATAAATAATGCATAGGACTTACCATTGTCTGATAAGGGAATCCCCACGACCGGGACTTGAAATTCACCTTCAAAAATCTCCTCCTCTACTTCCCCAGATAGAACGGTTTCTACATGTTTTGTTTCAACCTTCAAATCCTCTTCCAGAAGAGGAACAGCCTCCTGATTATATAGCTGAAGCCTACTTCCAATTGTACCTGTAAATGTTTGAGTAAATTGCACAACATCATTAGAATTAGAAGTCTGATAGAGTTCTACCACCTTTTCAGCATTGGTGAGTAGGATTCGGCGAATTTCCTTATGGATGCTATCTTTATATAAATAAGTGGTTCCCAGATAAGCAACAAACAAACTAACCATCACAACACTAACAAAAATAACGACAATACGAGTATAGAGCGACTTAATTGCCAGACACCTCCAAGCGATACCCGAGACCGCGGATTGTTACAATCTTGAAGTCAGATTCAAACTCCGCAAATCGCTCTCGAAGCCGCTTGATATGCACATCAACTGTCCGCTCATCCCCCTCATAATCCATGCCCCAAATTTGTTCAATCAGGTTGTCACGAGTAAACAGCTGACCTGTGTAGCTGCCCAGCTTATAAAGTAATTCAAACTCCTTCATCGGAATGGTTTCCCTTCGACCATCTTGATAAACAACATGGTAGGTTTTACGGTCTAATTCAAGCTCTCCAAGCTTAATCACATTAGATATAGAAATTCGATAACGCTTCAGCAAAGCTCTCACCCGTAACACGAGCTCTATTGGATCAAAGGGCTTTACTAAATAATCATCAGTACCAAGCTTAAAGCCCTTAATCTTATCCTGAGCTTCTCCCTTTGAGGTAATCATCAAAATCGGAATATCCCCAAGTTCTCGGAGCTCCTTGCATAGCCTCCAGCCATCTATTTTTGGCATCATAATATCGAGAATGACTAAATCGAGAGGATTGTTTTCCGCATACTCCAACGCATCCACTCCATTCGCCTTCTCCACAATCTCAAATCCCTCATCTTCCAAATATAATCGGACAAGCTCCCGAATATGAGACTCATCATCAACCACCATAATCTTAGTCAATCATATTCCCCCTTATTGACCGGATAAAATCTATTTTTCTTAGAAACTTTGTTTTGTTTTATGTACGATCTAGTAAGTAAATCGTATATAATTATCCTACTTATACTTGTTACACGCAATATATTATAGAAATAATTTCCAGGTTAATAAGAGTCGTTCTACTGGTTCATCTGGCACGACCATTTAGGGCAGAGGCATTACTTTCACACCATTATATCTCCTTATTTCATGGTTTAACGGTTTAAAAAAAAACAGACCAACTCGGTCTGTTTTCATCTTAAATATCTACGAATAGTAATTTAACTTCCTTTTCTTCAAGCCTCTCTCGTGTTCGATCATCCATGTTTGAATCGGTAATAATGCTGTGCACTGCTGATAATGAGTTTATTTGAGAGAAGGCTCTTTTTCCAAACTTGCTGGAATCCGCCATTAAGATCACTTTATCAGCAATCTGAATCATATCCTTTTTTAATAACGCTTGCAATTCATTCGTATCGCTAAGTCCACCATCTGGATGAATCGCCTTACATGAAAAGAACATTTTGTTCACATGGTACATTTTCAAGGAACGTTCTGCTAGAGGACCCACATACGAAAGAGATATCGACATTAGGTTTCCACCCGTTGAAATAACACGAATTTGTTCCTTTTTACTCAGCTCTAGGGCCACTTTAATCGAATTTGTTAGTACCGTTAAGGGCATGTCTGGCAGTTCTTTCGCCATATACCAAGCTGTGGTACTCGCATCAAGAACGATCTGGTCCCCCGGCTCCACCATTTTTACCGCCTCTAACGCGATGGCACGCTTTTCAGCCGCTCTTGTAATTTCTCTTTCCAAATAAGAAACTTCATTATCTTCCTTTTCAATACTTACGGCACCACCATGACTTCTTTCCAAAAAGCCATCTTTTTCTAATTTTTCAAGATCTCTACGAATGGTCTCTTCCGTTACTGAAAAAATTTTGCTCAGTTCGGACACTCGTATACTTAAGCGTTCATTGACTAGATCAACAATTTTCCTCTGCCTCTCAGCTACCAGCACTAACGTACACCCTTCCCCTATCGAACGTTGATTTATATTTGATTATTTTTATTTTTATGTTAATTTCATGTTAAATTATAGCATATCCTTTGAAAAACAAAAAGATAGTAGACCCCACAAAGGAAGATCTACTTATCTTTTTTGTTATCTTTTTGATAATACTTCTGTTTCGTATGTTTTTACTTCTTCTAACCAAGCCTCTTTTACAGGGACACCCATTTGTTCACAATAGTAATCCCAAATGGCTCCAAATGGATAGGTTTTGAATTCTTCCATTAGGGCTAATCTTTCGGTGAAATTGCCTTCTTCTTGAAGCTGTTTTAATTTTTCGTTTGGCACAAGCATCGCGTATAACAGTGCCTTCACCATGTTTCTTGTACCGATTGTCCATGCCGCTACACGGTTAATACTTGCATCAAAGAAATCAAGACCGATAATGACTCGATTCAGTGCATCATTACGAACAATTTCAAGGGCAATTTCTTTTAGTTCGTCATCTAAAATCACGACATGGTCACTATCCCAGCGTACCGGTCTTGAGACGTGAAGAGCTACCTTGTCACTATATAAAAGCATCGAAGAAATTTTGTTGGATACCGTTTCTGTTGGATGGTAATGACCTGTATCAAGCAAGCAGATTTTATCGTTCTTTAATGCATAGCCTAGGTAGAATTCATGAGAGCCGACCACATACGATTCAGAACCAATTCCAAATACTTTGCTTTCTACCGCATCCAGATTGTATGACTCATCAACGGGTACAGCAAAAATTTTATCTAAAGAGTCCTTTAAGCGCTGTCTTGGAGTCAATCTGTCACTAGGGATATCCTTGTAGCCATCTGGAATCCAAATATTTGTTAACGCTGGAGTTCCAAGTTCTTTTCCGAAATACTCCCCAATTTTTCTACTTCCGATACAGTGATTAATCCAAAATTCACGGATTCCTTCATCTGGATGTGAAAGAGTTAATCCATCGGATGCTTTTGGATGTGAGAAAAGAGTTGGGTTATAATCTAGCCCTAATCCTTGTTCCTTCGCCCAAGCTACCCAATTTTCAAAGTGCTTTGGCTCTAGCTCATCACGTTCCACTACTTCTCCGTTTGTTTCTGCGTAGATCGCATGAAGATTGACACGGTGCTTACCAGGAATGAGTGAAAGTGCTTTTTCTAGGTCGCTACGCAATTGCTCAGGTGTCGTTGCCTTGCCAGGGTAGTTCCCAGTTACATCAATTCCTCCAGAGAGCTCGCTAGGATTTACTTCAAATCCTCCCACATCATCGCCTTGCCAACAGTGGATAGAAATAGGTACAGATTTTAGTTTTTGTAATACGTCTTCTACATCGATTCCCCATTTTGAGTATGCTTGTTTTGCTAGTTCAAAGTTTTCCTTAATCGTCATGATATTCTTCCTCTCCGATTATGAGTTTGCTACTGATTTAGTAGGTTCGTATTTTTTTACTTCAAAAGATTGTTTTATAACAGAACGTGCTTCCTGTAGATCCGAAAATTCTCCTAATGCCATTAGTTGAGCTACGATATTCCCGATAGCTGTTGCTTCAATCGGACCAGCGAGCACTTCTTTGTTTGTCACGTCCGCGACAAGCTGATTCAGCATTTCATTTTGACAGCCACCACCGATGACATTGATCTTGTCAAAAGACTTTTCAAAGATGCTTTCAATTTCTCCAATGGTTTCTTTATAGCTAGCTGCTAGACTGTCATACACACATTTCGCCACTTCCCCAGGTGTATTAGGAACACTTTGTCCCGTCTCGATGCAATAATTCATGATTTCTTGAATCATGTTGTCCGGCTTTAAGAATCGATCATCGTTGACATTAACGATTGCCCAGAAGTCTCCTGCCTCTTCTGCGAGTTCTACCAGTCTAGCGAACGAGTACTCATGATTGTAGTTGCGCTTAACCTCTTGAATCATCCATAGCCCCATAATATTTTTCAAGAAACGGAAGCGATAGTCGATACCGCCTTCATTCGTAAAATTGTAGTCTAGCGCTTTAGTGACACAGATCGGGAAATGATTCTCCGTCCCCATTAACGACCAAGTTCCTGAACTAATATAAATGGTACTCTCCTCTTCTGGTACAGAGATGACCGCCGATCCGGTATCATGTGTGGCAGGGAGTATCACGTTCATATCAAAGCCAAGCTCTGTTACTAGCTCTTCCTTTAAGTTCCCTAGAATGGTCTTTGGCATCTGGATTTCATGGAACATTTCCTTATTTATGCCTAAAATATCTAACAGCTCGTAATCCCATTTTTTTGTAAAAGCATTAACTAGCTGTGTGGATGTTGCATTTGTATACTCGTTCGATTTTTTCCCGGTTAGTAAAAAGTTCAAATAATCCGGTACCATTAAAAAGGACTTTGCTTTTTCTAAGATGTCAGGATGGTTTTTTTTCAAGGAGTATAGCTGGTAAATCGTGTTGAACTTTTGAAATTGAATCCCTGTTTCTAGATAGAGTCGTTCTTTTGAGATGATTTGGAATACCTCTTCCATCATGCCGTCGGTTCGCGGATCACGGTAGGACACGGCCTCCGTAAGTGGCTGATCATTTTCATCTAGTAGGACAAAATCAACCGCCCATGTGTCAATCCCGATACTATCAGGTTGGATACCAAGTTCACTGCACTTTATTAATCCTGTTTTAATTTCATCAAACAGTCGATCGATCTCCCAGCAAAAGTGGTTCCCTTTTTGCACAATCTTATTTTCAAATCGATATAATTCACGTAACTGTAATTGTCCATTTTCTCTATGGCCCAACATTAATCTGCCACTTGAAGCACCAATATCAACAGCAATACTGTACTTGTTCATCCTCAACGCTCCTTTTGGTGTAACCGCTTACGATACTACTATCATACTAGATTCAGAGAAATATCCTATAACGGGATTCATTTAATTTATTGACCTTATTTGCACGAAAAGCGGAAGTAGCTTGTTCAGGGGCGACAGGCATAAGACGAATCGCGCAGGAAGGCCTGCCTTCTGGAGCGAGTTGGCTTATGACCCGAGCCCCTAGCTACTGGAGCTGGACAGAGAAAAGCGGAGCGGACTGTTCTGACCCGACAAGCATAAGGCGAGCCCTGGCGGAAAGCCTGCTTTCCAGAAGGGATTGACTTATGACCGGGGAATAAAGGGTTCAATTTATTCCTTCGAGGGTCAAGGAGGGGGAGCTGGACAGAGAAAAGCGGAAGCAGCTTGGTCAGCTCCGACAGGCATAAGACGAAGACCGAAAGAGGTCCTGACCTCTGTAGGGCTTTGGCTTATGACCCCGAGGAGCTAGCTGCTGGAGCTGGACAACGAAAAGCGGAAGGGCCCGTTTAGCGACCTATGGACTCCTCGAAAAAGTTTTATGACGTGTATGCTTTTATTTGCCTGGCTTTCACGTCATAAACCCTTTCTTATAACGCGTACGCCTCTGTTTTTTCCAGCTCTCGTGTCATAAACCTCTTCTTATGACACATATTCCTCCATTTTTCCGGCTTTCACGTCATAAGCTCATGCTTCCCTTCGAGCGGAGCTGGACAACGAAAAGCGGAGGCAGCTTGACCAGGGGCGACAGGCAAAAGCTTAAATTGAATAGAAAGGCCAATTTTAATTAAGAACATAAAAAAACTGGCCGAAATTGCATTCGGCCAGTGCCTTTTTGTTGCTTTGGAGAGTTATTTAACCAAATTAGATTACTTTTGAAACAAAATCCTTTGCTCTTCATTCGGTTTTTTTGAGTTTATTTGCGATTTCAGGGATATATTTGCGATTCTGAACTTTTATTTGCGATTCCAGAAATTTATTTGCGATCCTGAACTTTTATTTGCGATTTCAGGGATTTATTTGCGATTCTGAACTTTTATTTGCGATTCCAGAAATTTATTTGCGATCCTGAACTTTTATTTGCGATTCCAGAAATTTATTTGCAATTCTGAACTTTTATTTGCTATTTGCGACTCAAGAAATTTATTTGAAGCTGAACCACAAAGTTCATCTGCTCTTCTTCTCCACCCGATAATCCTTTGGAGTTTTTCCATATTTGCTTTTGAAAATCCGGTAGAAGTAGCTCATGTTGTCGTAGCCGACTTCATCAATGATTTTTGTAATCGGCATTTCGGTTCTTTCTAAAAACTCTTTTGCTTTCGTAAGGCGTTTCTCCTGCAAAAGCTCCTTAAACGTATACTTCGTCGCTTGCTTGATTTGCTTACTTACCGCGTAGTGAGGCTGATTCAATTGCTCAGCCAACTCATAGAGTGAAGCATTTTGGTAATGTTCATCAATATACTTCATTGTCTCAACAAGGATATAGTGATGTTCGGTGCTTAGTTCATTTTGCTTTAATTTATCTGTGTGCTTTAAAAGCTCTATCATCAAAAGCCCCATATAAAGCTTTAAAGTAGACTCTGAAAATAACGATGGTTCCATGATTTCATCGATCATCTTCTTAATTAACTCTTGAATAGCCTCCACATGGGTAACAGCAAAGTACAAGTATTGTCCATTCTGCGTGTGATTATAGAGACTGTTAATAATGAAGTTACTCATTAAGTTGGTAGAGGATAAATAGGAAAAAATAAAATCAAAGAATTTCGGCTGAATGATAAAATTAATGATTATATCCTCTTTTGCACAAGCTTCAATTTCGTGTTCAATATGCTGATTCAAAAATAAAAGCTCGCCCTGCTTCAAGTGAACATTCTCCGTTCCAACCTTCTGCTTTAACTCACCATGAAACACGTAATTAATTTCGATATAATTGTGGCGATGCTTGGGAAAATCAATAAATCGGGTATGTTTTCTCAGCATTATCATCTCTTTCGGATTCAAGAACTTCTCACTTTCAATAATAAAAGACGTTTGATTCGTATAAAGGTCTTTTTTGATTTCACTACTTTGCTCGAGAATCATCTGTTCTTCTTCTGTCATTTCCATCAAGGTTTCAAGAAGATCATTTCCCATATTACACCTCATGAACGTGATTTGTGTTGTCTTTAGTTTAATATAAAAGCTTGCAGGGATAAACTCTGCAAGCTCATTTTTCTCTATGCTATTATGTTTTCAACATAACCGGACCTAGTGACCGACCCCCAGTGGAGGAAAGCATATTGCTAATGATGGTCGCTTATTCACCTGTGCTCCACAAACACAAAATTAATTCTCATAGACTATGATTAACTCTGAATAATCTAGTAAATATTGGAATATGACTTTATATGGATGTGTTATAATGAATGGACTGAAGGATGTAAGCAGTTATCTTAAATTCTTGAAAAAACAAAAACCAGAATCCTTATTCAACTGGAAATAATTTGTATTTTCGTGGGTGGTAATATGAAAATTTCAATAGAAGAAATAAGCAAAGAACTTGGCGAAGAAATCCTCATTAGATGTCATGAAGTAGATGATGAAATACATGAAATCGTAAACAAGCTGGAATCTCATGACCCCACTATACTCGGATATCAAAATGATAGAGTTCACCGGATTAAACTTAGTGAAATCTATTATTTCGAGGCAGTTGACGGAAAGGTTTTTGGTTATGGTAAGGATAGCGTTTTTGAGGTAAAACAAAAGCTTTATGAGCTAGAGGTATTATGCACGGGAAAGAACTGTTTTCGTTCATCCAAATCTACTATTTTAAACATAGCTAAAATTTCATCTATATATCCGTCCATAAGCGGCCGATTCGAAGCGGTGCTTGATAACGGGGAACGTGCGGTCGTTTCAAGACAGTATGTGCCTGTCCTAAAAAAAATGCTCGGCTTGTAGAAGGAGGATCATATGAGACTTACTGATATT
The DNA here is from genome assembly GCA_011524525.1 of Bacillus sp. (in: firmicutes). Classification (GTDB taxonomy): domain Bacteria; phylum Bacillota; class Bacilli; order Bacillales; family Cytobacillaceae; genus Robertmurraya_A. Next base: position 150,343 of record WTKE01000108.1, read on the forward strand.
GTACAAAAGATGATAAAGGATTTTTTGATTATCTTTGCATCTATTATCATGATAATTACATTTTTACGACAAATGTATTATCCCAATCTGGCCTTTGATTTGAAGTCGATATATATTATTATGGCCTTTTCATTGATAAGTGCATTAATGGGATTTATTTTATATTCTCCTGATGATATAAGCGAGAAAAAAATGCGCATAAAAATAGTCACTCATTTTTTTACTTTGGAGATTCTTTTGATTGCCCTGGGCAGCATTTTTGGTATTGTGAATAGTGTATTAGATGGGGTCATACTTGCTCTGCAAATTGCAGTTATCTATATCATCGTTCGTCTGCTGTCATGGCAAAAGGATAAAAAAGAAGCCCAAAAAATCAATGAAAAACTAAAGGCATTCAAGAAAGACATTTCAATAAAATCATAAAACAGCTGTAGTAGACAACAGATTATTTTGCGGTGAACTTTTTAGTTTTACCGCTCTTTTTTGCATCTTATTTGCTTCTGGATACAACTTACCGATTTTCCATATACTTCCATTCAGTCGTTTATTATGATGAATTCATAAAAATGATTGAAGAGAGAGGGAGTCACTCTATGGGAACTTTATTATTATTGATCGCTTTGATTTTCGAGATTAGTTTTGCCATCTACTGTATCGTTACTAAGGAAAACCATAATAAAGTAAAGAATTTGATTAGAATTAATATATTTATAGCCTTTATCATTTTCATCATTTCACCTGTGATCGTGTGGAGCTTCCGCTGGGTTATGCTTGCTATACTGCTCTTCATTTTAGCAGTAAAGGGAACGATTTCTCTTATCCGCAACAGAACAAATACACAAATTTACAAAACTTCTAAAATAATGTGGAAGTCCATTATGATGATGGTGGCCTTGGTATTTGCACTAGCCCCTGCCATTGTTTTTCCGCAGCATCAATTACCAAAAGTAACAGGTGATTATCAAGTCTCAACCGCTACTTATACTTATGTTGATAAAAACCGTATCGAAGAATTTACAAACACGGGGGACAACAGATTTGTTAATGTGGAATTTTGGTATCCTGAAAATGCAAAAGGGACCTACCCTCTTTTGGTGTTTTCACATGGAGCATCTGGGATTAAAACAAGTAATACCTCCACCTATACGGAACTTGCAAGTCACGGCTATGTTGTTGTTTCCATTGATCACCCGTATCACTCCTTTTTTACAGCTTCAGAGGATGGAACAAAGACATTAATCAATTCCGATTATCATCTTGAAGTCAGCAACGCCAATAAAGATGGCGTTTACATGAAGGAAGAACTTTATGGACTCATTCAAAAATGGATGAAACTGCGAACAGATGATATGAATTTTGTTATTGATACGATCCTTGCAAAAGCCAAAAGTGACAATGCACCCGTTTATTCACTTATCGATACAGAGAAAATTGGTGTGTTCGGGCACTCGATGGGCGGGGCAGCAAGTGTTTGGCTAGGCAGAGAACGTGATGATATACGTGCAGTTGTCAATATTGATGCACCGTTCTTTAGTGAGCTTGTTTATAATAAAGAAATCGATGATTATGTGGCAAGTGACGTAACATTCACGACCCCACTTCTCAACATTTATTCTGATGATGTTTGGGGACAACTAGACATAAACTCCACTTATGTTGCAAACAAACTCAATAATGAACCATTCAAAGACGCCTATACTGTTCACTTCGAAGGGGCAAAACATTTAAGTTTGACCGATTTACCACTTTTCTCTCCTATCCTGGCAAGTATACTGCAAGGCGGAAAAGCGAACATTGATAAATATTACAGCATTGAAACGGCAAATGAACTAATCCTTAAATTTTTCGACTATGAATTAAAGGGGATTGGCCATTTCTCCCCCAAAGAAACATATTGATTATAACAAGACCCCATAATGCATCAAAATTAGTTCTCTTGGATTTTTCAAATAAGATGTCTTGTCCTTACTCGAGTAGCCGCAAAAGGAAATAAGCGGAGATATTTCCGTTAAATGCAGAATGGAGCTCGTTTCGGAGTAAATAAAGGAAGGATTTCCGCTTATGCAAAGAAAAATCTCCCCTTTTCGAATTTTTCGAGCGAATAGGCGGAATCTCTCCTTCTATTAAAGCTTTTTCTAATTATTATTACTAATTAAGCGGAATTTCTCCGTCTATTAGCTTGAGTGCTTTACCAGAAAGACTACTCTGATATATTAGCAGGTTTGATAAAAGTCTAATTTAATAAAAGAATGTAAATCCTCCTGATAAAATAACTGGAATTTTAATTTAGAAAACCATAGAGTTTTCATTTTTCCAGACATGATTAAAAAGCCAAGATTTAAGTATATACATGGTTACAATAAAGATAATCACATTTCTCCAAATAATGCTGATTTTCCCATCCCTCGGCTGGACAATCCCCATAGAAACAATATTCCAAAACCATTTCTGATTGATGATTTTTTGTTTCTGGGTTCCTTCATCTATGTTTTGCCTTTTCTTATTTACATGTCTAGCCCATAGTAAAACGATAATAATATCTGCAATGGAGGCAGCAATCACTGCTGTCATAGCAAACTGTTTTGACGGTTTCCAACCTTCAGATTCTAATTCCTGTTGTTTTAGAATTTCTTGTTTTTTTTCGTATGCAGCCAGTTCTGATTTAAACTCATTTGAGAATTTGCTAACATCTGAGTCTTCCTTAATCCCTTCTACATCTAAACTTTTCACAGCGAGAAGGAGTGAGCAAAACAACAATACATAAATCAGGAAAAATAATGCTATTTTCTTTTTTGAAGATTCCATGTCTTTGTCCTCTCCTATAAAGAACTAATATCATCTTATTTTACCATTTATTACCCTTTTCCGGATAAAAATAGTAATAATAAACTAATTCGTGGCCTTGACCAATACTTCAATAAACATAGGTAGCAAATCCTCCTTAAGTTAGATCTGACGAAATATTGACATCATACAAAGCATCAACCTGAATGTACTAGGAAAATCTAATGAGTAGGAGGGATTGCTGTGCCCAAAAAAACTTTATTACTTATTATACTTTTCGCCTTTCCGTTCATCTCTGTAACGCACGCAGAAGTGCCAATTAAGGCAGCATTTGTTCGTGAACACCAGTTATGGATGAAAGAGGGAGATCAAGAAATACAGCTTACCATAGATAAATATGTCTATTCACCCCAGTGGTCCCATGATGGTAGATTTATTGCTTACATTGACGGTGATGAGCATGGAGAGAAGTCTAACTTGTGGATCTATGATACAAAGAAGAAAGAAAATTATGAACCATATTCTAACATCGAAACTTCTTCTTTTGCTTGGTCTCCTATTTCCAATGAGCTAGCTTATTTATCAGGATGGGTATTAAATGTTACAAAGATGAAGGGTGACCGACCATATGGATTTGAAAATGTGTCGTTGGGAGTTAGTGGTTTTGAATGGTATCCAAATGGGAAAGAGTTTATTGTTTCAACTAGCTCAAATCGCCTTCCCACAGGCTGGGAGCCAGTTAAGTTGTACCATATTCCAAAGGACATGAACCTTAATGAGAAAAAAGCCAATCTATTGTACTCAATTCATATTGATGAAAATCATTTATTTGCTGTTGATTTCGATGACTTTAAGTGGAGTTATGACGGAAAGTGGGTCAGCTTTCTCGGCACGCCAACACCTTCTTGGGCTATGGACAGTAATCCTTTATGTGTTCTATCTTCAGATGGAAAAGTGTTCAAGGATGTTGGTAGGATGTTAGGATTTAGTGACTGGTTTAAGTGGTCACCTCAAGCAAATCAATTAGCTTATATTTCAGGAGAAGGACGATTTTTTGTTGAGAATAAAATTACAAAAATTGCTGATATAGAGGCTTCTACTAAACAGGTAGATTATACACCAAAGAGTTACGTTGACCTAGATTTGGAATGGCGTTCCCCTTCCAAAGTAATTGTCGCACGCGCTCAAGAGAACAAAGCGTGGAAAGAAGGTCCAGTTCCCACCATGTTCACCACTCTGTATGAAATAGATTTAGATTCAGGGATTCAGAAACAAATCACATTCCCAAAAGAAAATGAATTAGATGTGGAACCACAGGTAGCTGGCTCCTACCTCACATGGGTACGTAGACAAGGTGATATGCAAAAAGGTGATGTTTGGATAAAGGAAGATAAGCAGAAAGAAGCAAATGTCTGGATAAAAAATATAGATTTTTCACCTGCTTTATTTAAGAAGTAACCCGTGAGCATAAGTGTTCCAAACCGAAGAATATAGCACCAGAAATCAGGCAGCCCATTTTGGACTGCTTTTATGTTTCAGAAAAGCATTATTTTTTTACAATCGGTATATAAATATCGAAATGGGGGTCATTTGGGTCACCATCAACTGGGTAATATTCATGTTTAATTGGCATATATGGATCATAATAATCTACACCAACCTCTCTATAAGCGGTATAGTCACTATCAAATAGCCATTGATGTAAGTCCGTATATGTCTTTTGTATATCTTTACCTTTGTTATGTGTGGTCTTCACGTACATCCATTCAGGAATTCTGATTTCAATCATTCCATCAGGAATCACCTGCTCCTCATTCACTTCATATACAGCGTAATGTGCGAACCCGTTTTCAACTACATGATAAGATAGACCCAATTGGACACTAGGAATCACCTTATGCTCTAATTCATCTGCTCGGTCTATACTTTGTTGAATGACCTTTTTTAAATTCGGTACGATTTCCGAAAATGTCCCCTCCCATTTTAATCCAACTGCCCGATAGGCTGGTAAAGTTAAAATTTTATAGTTCATCATATTTCCTCCTAGATTTTTATTTCACAAAAGAAGCTGGTTTAATTAGGAGCAGTATGTCTGAAAGAATCCCTTCTAACCGCCTTATTTTATAGTAATTGTTCTTTAAGATAGCTAAATTTTCCTAAAGAAATAAAGCCTTTTTTTCAATCCCACGACGTCTGCACCAACCGATACTATCGAAAGCATCTGTAAATCAATAGAAAGGCAATACCACTTCTAAATCAGTTAAAGGCCTGATACTTTTATAGCCTTCCTTATATACCGATAGCATTTTTAGTTAAAAAACAAATTTTGTATAGCTACAAAGACAATTAATGCACTAAGCATTAGTTATGTCTTCATCCTTCATTCCACCCTCTGAATAACATTACATCCAAATTATGCCTTATTGAGAAATTAAAAAGGTAGAACTTCACTGTGTAAAATTCAGACCCTTAGCGAGCCACGGAATCCTCTGGCAGCATAGTAAGAATCGGCACCGTTATGATACACGAAGACATGTCCAAAGCGACAGTCGCAAAAAAGTGCCCCACCAAGTTCTCTTATAGCAGAGGGGGTTTGTACCCAGCTTGATGTTTTCAAATCAAAATTCCCAAGCTTCTGCAATTCGCGGTATTGTTCCTCTGTTAATAGTTCAATGCCCATGTCAGTCGCCATATCGATTACGTTATTTTCTGGCTTATGATTTTTCCTTGACTCCAGTGCTGCACGGTCGTAACAAACACTTCTACGACCTTTAGGACTTTCCGCTGAACAATCATAAAAAAGATACTCGTCCTTTTCCTGATCATACCCAACCACATCTGGTTCACCACCAGTTCTTTCCATTTCATGAAGCGACCACAGTTTTTCTGTATTCACCTCTAGCTTTGCCTGGATGTTATCCCATTCAAGACCTTCGTGGCGGTTTATGTTTTTTTCAAAACGAGCTTTCAATACTTTTAATATGTCTTCACGTTGTTCTTGTGACAATTCCTTATTATTTCTGATGGCATTTTCCTTTGTCATATTCATTCCCCTTATTGTTATTACTCATAATGCTTTAAGTATATATCCATATTAATTTAAAAATAAATCGTTTTCAAAAATTACTTGGAGAAATAAGATAGGATTCTCCTTTCCCAAATTCCTTTGGTATAGTATTAGAAGTGGAGGGTTGATAAAATGTTTTCCTTGGAATTGTTCAAACAATTGCCCGTAAGGATTGTTATAGTGGCAGTGCTGATTATTCTTACCGTTTATTTGATTCGTAAGTCCATCAAGCTTTTCTTTGATAAAACGAGCTTTTTGGATGAAAATCGTGAAGAGACATTGATGCATTTCGCGTATCAGGTGACAAAGTTAATGGGATTGTTGTTCTTCTTTATTTATGTGCTCAGCCATTTCTTTAACCTGACTAGGCTTGTTACTGGTTCGGTAGTAGTGGCCGGTGCCCTGGCATTGATTTCCAGCATATTATCCGGGATTATATTATGGGGCTGACGTACTTGTTTGAACGTCAGATTCACCACGGAGATTATGTGATTATCAATGGAAATCAGCAAGGAAAAATTGAGGAAATCAGCATGCGCCACCTGAAGATTCGCCAGTTTGACGGCTACCTGTATTCGGTTTCCTATAGCAATATTAATGAACTACATAACGGGAGCAGGGGAAGGCGCCGGGTGAACGAAAGCCTTGTTCTCAGCTACAGGCAAAATCCAGACGAAGCTTTTAAGGTCATGGAAGAAGTGGCTCAAACCTGCAACGAGAAATACGGAGATTTCTTATTGAAGGATGAACAAGGTCTTCCCGTGGAGAGCTTCAAATTTAACCAAATCACCGAGTTGAACATTGATTTTAGGGGGCATAGATACTCCATATCCGGACTTGTGAAGGAAGCGGATCTTGTTGAAGCAAGCAAAAAGGTCAGGTATGAATTGGCCATGGCTGCCTATATGAACAATTTGGAGATGGCAGAAAGCCTTAACATGGGCCATTAACAAAAGGGACGTATGCTCATGCATATGTCCCTTCTTGTTCCATTTATTTGTTCATAAAATGATACACCGCACCAATCATTCCTGCATCATTTCGATGTTTACATGGAGCAATTTCCACTTTTAAAAACTTCCACCACTCAAGTTTTTCTAGCTTTTCTTGGATTTGTTCTATCAGTCCTTCTCTTGCACTTACTCCTCCACCAATGAGGATCTTCTGAGGATTTAGAGTCACTGCGAGATTAAAGAGACCGTAACTAACATGCTCCAACCAGTCATGAATGAGCTGTTCCACCTCTTGATTTTCAGCAGCCTCAGAAAAAATGGACTCTCCCTCAACCTTTACATACTCATCCAAGCCCTTATAGTCTCTATACCTTTTGATCAGACTCGTGGTAGAAGAGTTGGTATGAAGCATTTCTTTCCCCTTTTCATCTGCTTTCGTTAGCATAAAGCCAAATTCACCACCGCGGAACGTATGGCCGTGGACAATCTTTCCATTCACCATGATCCCTCCGCCAATTCCTGTGCCGATCGTATAGCAAATAAAGTCCTCGCAGCCCACGGCATTTCCGCTCCATCTTTCCGCTAACGCTGAGCAATTCCCATCATTCTCAATCTCCACTCGTAAAGGAACCCTAGCTTCAAGGAGCTCCTTAAGATTTTTTTGGTCCAAAGCGATAATGGCTCCTGCTCTCTCGGCAAAACCGGTGCTTGGATTAATGAAGCCCGGAAGGCTAATAGCAACGCCTTCCACTTCATGATCCTCTTTATATGCCGTAATCGTTTGGACCATATCAGCCAAAAAGACCTCTAGGTCATCACAAGTAGTCGAGTAGCTTCCTTTTGTTACAATGGTTCCGTCCTCAAGAACGATACCGTGCTTTACCTTTGTTCCACCCACGTCAAAAGAAATATACTTTTTCATCCTTATTCTCCTTCAGCCAACGAACTTATAAGTTATATTTTCGAATTAAGTATGTTGGTGTGCAGCTCCAAGCATGGCAATAGCTGTTGATTAGATGGCTTCCGTATGGGGAAAACTCTTTGTCTTTCGGGTCATAAAGCTCCCAAAAGGTATCTGCACCATCTTCGATCATTCCACCCCAGTAGGTTTTCATCTCAGAAATGGCCAGCTCTTTTTCTCCCGCAACCAGTAACGCTTCAATAAAGTGATGATACATATAAGGAGTGGCGATTCCTATCTCTGGTTTCTCCTCTAACAAATGCTTCATCAATTGCTTACTTTCTTCTTCTGTTACTACTCCAGCTAAAACCATCCAGATTTGACTTGCCCACGAAACTTGTCGTTCTTGCCCACTTACAAAAAACTGTTGTTCTTCATCCCATAAATACTTCTTCGTTGCATGAACAATCTCCTCTAAACGAGCCGCAACAATTTCCTTCTCCGCCACATTCAGTTCTTCCATTAAAAAGACGGCTTGTTTCAACGTATAAATCAAAATCGCTTGTGAAGGAGTTTGTTTATTTAAGCCTTGTTGCCAATCGATAAAGGACCACCACTCGGAAGAATCTACTAGAATATGATTTTCATCAAGTCTCTCAAGAGCCAGTTCCACTTGACGGTAAGCCGTTGGCCATAATTCTATTAACGTTTCTTTGTCTCTTGTGGCTAGATAGTAATCGTGTAAGGTGGATAAAAAGAAAAGTGAGTAGTCAAACAAAAAGGTATCATCAGCAATCAACTGCGGTTCAATAAATACATTGGCGGACACCTTTCCTTGATCATTCGGTACACCGGCAAAAAGATACAAGCATCTTTTGACTAAATCATTCGTACCAAACGTTTCATAATTGGCTAGAGCCTGCAAACGTAAATCCCCTAACCAAAGACGGCGGTCACGCTTCGGTCCATCTTCAAACACGTCCTGCATACAATCCGCTAATGTTTTAATACTAACTTCATCCATTTTTTGCAACAGAGAGTCTGGATGTCCTAAGGCTTCTACCGCTTCCAGATTAGCCGACGTGACGGCTCTACATTCAATATCCTCGAACATAACTTGGTATTTTTGCGAAGTCGCTAGGACCTCAAACTTCACGTATCTAAAAGCATATCTGCGTGGAAGAGCAATCGTTGCGGGCAAGACATCTACAAAAATGGTCTCCTCCTGTAGCCAAGCACTGCTTAACCAGCCATCATAATTTTCAAATGGTTCACCCATTTCTACTGGCATTTCACCAATCGTCAGCTTCAGTTTTAACGGGGCATCCGGCGGGCTTCCCACCGGACGAACACGAAAGTTTAGGTATCCCACTTGGTGGTCCCCAAAATCAACGATAAAGGAATCACCTTTCTTGAATTCTTGTTTTTGCAATTCATCAACAGAAGAGGCATGCTCCACCTTCCAACCATGCATCACATCAGAATTGGGAATCACCTGAACGAGTGCTGTTGGCTTTACCACATTACTTTTTAAAACGGGCTTTAACCGGTGAGCTTCTTCAATAAAGGCTTTATTTTTTACAACAATATGATCTCTAAGCTTTTGTGTACTCATGATTATTCTCCTTTTTTCCAGCTACTATCGCTTCATTGATTTCTTGAATGATGGAATCTACCTCATTTAGTTGAATCGTCGGTTCCTTGGCGAAACGAGTTAGAGTATAGGCCTTCATATGTGAAAAAGGTCCGATTTTTTCTGAGATTCCTGGAGAGTGCTTCTCTAGTACTTCCATTGCTTTTGAAGAGGAAAGAAGGTCTAGCACTCTTGAATTCTTCGTAAATAGCTCCAAGCTTCCCATTTGGTTTGGATACGTAAAGGTATATACGCCAGAACGGACTTCGATTTGAACATTCCCATCCTGATTTTCCACCTGTAAGACTCCCTCTGCATGGACGACTTCCACATGATTTTCCTTTAGATCCTCAATTTGAACATGTGGTAACACAATCGTTGCCGTCGTATTCGCAGGAATTTCAACCCGTACATTGATTTCATCCTTCGTCCATTCCCATGCCGAGACGATTTTTCCATATAAGGACTGATGCTCAGCTCTAGCATGCGTCAACTTTCCACCGGCAAATTGAGGACAAATTAGAATCTTTTTATAGGCAACATCACTTTCATCCATATCAAGTCCGGCTACTCTACGGTACATCCAATCACCAATGGCTCCATATGCATAGTGATTAAAAGAATTCATATCATCACTCCAAAAGCTACCATCTGACTTGATGCTATCCCAATGCTCCCAAATGGTGGTCGCCCCTTTTTTCACTGAGTAAAGCCATGATGGATAACTATCTTGAAGTAATAGCTTCATAGCGGTATCATGGTACCCATTTTCGGAGAGAGCAAAGCACAGATATGGTGTGCCAACAAATCCTGTTGTTAAATGGTAGTCATTTTCAATGACTAGATTATTTAAATCGGAAGCCACTCGTTTCCTCGTTTCACCCTCTACTAAGTCAAAGGCGAGAGCGAGTACATGTGCGGTTTGAGTAGGAGAAGCGAGTCGTCCACTTGGTGAGATAAACTCTCGAACAAACGTCTCTTTGATCTTTTTTAATAGACTGCTATATTCAGCTGCCTCTTCGTACTTTTCCAGTACAATCGCACTGTTTCTTAAAATTCTTGTCGAGTGGAAATAAAAAGCGGTTGCGATGAAGTCTCTCGGAGTGGCTCCAACATAGCTATTTTCCTTCGCATCCAATCCAAGCCAGTCTCCAAAGTGAAAGCCCGTATTCCACAAGAATTCGTTCTCGCCTTGTTTCCGAATATATTCAACCCATGCTTTCATGCTGTCGTATTGCTCTTTAAGCACGCTCTTATCGCCATACACCATATACACGGTCCAAGGACAAACGGTCACCGCATCTCCCCAAGCAGCCGAAGAGGAATTCCCTCCCATTAAGTTAGGCAAATCGGGAATGACAAACGGAACGCCTCCATCTTCGAGCTGATCAGCCTTCAGATCTCTTAACCACTTTTTAAAAAACGGAGCACCTTGATAGTTATAAAGTGCTGTTCGTATAAAGACTTGGGCATCTCCTGTCCAGCCAAGCCTCTCATCTCTTTGTGGACAATCGGTTGGAACATCCACAAAATTCCCTCTTTGTCCCCAGACAATGTTTTTCTGTAGTTGATTCACAAGTGGGTCTGAACAGGAAAATGTACCTGTTAAAGGCATATCCGAGTGAATAACTTCTCCGATAAAATGATCTAGTTTCAATCCATTTTGTTGATTCGAATATCCTTGAACTTTTACATAACGAAAGCCCTGGAAAGTGAAGTGTGGCGCATAAGTTTCCACTCCTTCTCCCTTTGCCATATAGGTCACCCGCTGCTTTGCTTTTCTTAAATTACCGAAGTAAATATTGCCGTCCTTATCCAAAACCTCTGCATGTTCTAAGGTGATGATTGTTCCCTTAGGTGCTTCCACGGTAAAGCGCATGCGCCCGACCATGTTTTGGCCCATATCTAGTACGGTGTCACCTGCAGGTGTGACAAACACATCTACTGGACGAATCGTTTCCGTTACTTTAGTTGACCAGTTTTCTTGAGACACCAGGTTCGAAAAAGGTAACTCGATACTTACGCATGTAGCCCAATTGCTATCATCAAACTCAAACTGGCTCCAGCCTGCCTGTTCTAAGCGTGCATCATAGGATTCTCCATGGTATAACTCGGAAGATAAAATCGCGCCTGTTGAAGCCTTCCAGGATCGATCGGTACCGATGACTTCTTCTGTACCATCAACATACTTGACGTGAAGTTGCATTAGGAAGGATCGCTGGTCACCAAATATATTTCTTTTATTACTCCAACCTAAATTCCCTTTATACCAACCATCCGCTAGCAGCACACCAACCGCATTTTCTCCTTCTGATAATAGCTTTGTGACATCGTATGTTTGATATTGCAATCGGGTTTTGTAACTCGTCCAGCCAGGTGTCAGAAGGTCGTCAGTTATTTTCTTTCCATTGATATACGGCTCATATAATCCAGCTGCTGTCGCATACACACGTGCGGAAGCAATCTCTTTTTCCAAGGTAAATGCTTTCCTCAGTTGAAAAATCTCCTCTGATTGAGGGTCCAGCTTCGTTTCGTCTGGAGTAATCCAGCTCGCTTCCCACTCATGATGATCAAGGAAAGCTGTTTCCCAACAAGAGACCTCACTCCAATCTGATTCCCGATTGTAGTTATCCCACACTTTGACTCGAGTAAAGTATGGGGTTCGAGATTGAATCGGACCTGTATACATGAGTTGGATGGATTGATCGGATTCTACTTTTCCTGTGTCCCAAATACTATTTTCAAAGTGTTTAGAGGTTGATACTTGCACCTGATAGACCGTCTGAAACGTAGCACGACGATCAGATTCCAGCTGCCACCTGAAGGTTGGATTTTTCACATCGATCCCAATTGGATTTCTCCGATACTCGCATGTTAGATTCGTTACGTTTAGTCCTGTCATTCTTTTTTCCTCCTTCTTTGAATAAAAAAACAAACCCCACTAATCCTTCACCTTCTGTTGGACAAGTAAGATTTGTTTTTCAGCATCCTTTCTACTTAACAGCTCCTGCGGTCATACCAGCTACAATCTTCTTATTGAAGAAAATAAACAAGATAAGTGGTGGAATCGAGATTAATAGAATATTTGTAAATAACAAGTTCCATTGCGTATTGTACATGCTTGAGAAATTATAGAGTGTTAACTGTAACGTGGCGTTTTCAGCACCTGGGAAGAAGTATAACGGGTTAACGAAATCGTTATACACTCCAACAGCGGTTAGTACGATGACGGTTGCTGAAACTGGTTTTAACAATGGCAAAATAATGCTAAAGAACAAGCGCATTCTTCCACAGCCATCAATCAGTGCCGCTTCATCCAGTTCTTTCGGAAGGGTTGCCATAAATCCTTTATAAAGCAAAATGGTAAATGGTAGGTTTAGTGCTACCTCTACTAAAATAATGCCCGGCATCGTTTTAAATAGTCCGATTCCATCAAGAACCCAGATCGTAGGTACGATAGCTGGCGGAATAATAAGTCCAGCTAAAATTAAGAAATTGAAGAATGGTGACATTTTGCTCGTACGACGTTGGAGCACATATCCAGCCATTGCCCCGACCAAGATCAGAATAGCAATCGAAAAACCAGTGATCATCATGCTATTGAAAAATGCTCTAACAATCATTCCATTTTGTGCGGCCATAACCGCTTGAATATTTTCGATAAGCTGAAACGAGCTTGGTAGTTCCATATTTAAGAGAGAGGACTCTTTCGTATCCTTACTCGCATTCACAATAACAAAGTAAAAAGGAACTCCGAAAATAATTAAGGAAAGGATGATCGCTAAGATTTCACTAAATAACTTCCTTACCGTCTTTCTCTTTCTTGTATTCTTGGTGCGAAATGGCGCCTCAGCTTTTACTGCGATCTGTGTTTCACTCATTATAAGTCCACCTCTTTCTTATTCAAGAATGCATATAACGGGAAGGCAAGCGCTGAAACAACAACAAACAAAATCACGTTTCCTGCTGTTGAGAGACCATAGAAACCACCTTGGTACTGCTTATATATAATAGAAGCGATCAAGTCGGTACTAAATCCAGGGCCACCCTTTGTCATTGCCCACACTAAATCAAATGAACGCAAGCCACCGATAAAAGCTAGAATAATAACAGAGTTCATGGCTGGTCTGCTTAATGGAACAATGATATTCCAAAACTTATGGAACGAGTTCCCACCATCAATGGCTAGCGCCTCATAGTAGTCCTCTGGAATAGACATAATTCCTGCGATAAAGATAACGGTTGCCATCCCTACCCCTTTCCATACATCTACTAATGCAACAGATAGTAAAGCAATCGTTGTGTCTCCTAACCAATCTGGTCCTGTAATTCCCACAATCTTCAATGCCGTATTAATTAACCCTTGAGTGGGATGCATCATCATCGCAAACGCCATCCCAACTGCAATCGTACTTAAAAGGGTTGGAAAGAATACCATCGAACGGACAAAGCCGATCGTTTTTAGCTTTTGACTTAAGAAGACACCTAGTAAAAGTCCTAAGATTACCTTTAACGTACAGGTCACAACCGCGTAAATGATCGTATTTTTAAAACCTATATTCAGTGAAGGTTCTGTTAAAAAAGTGATGAAGTTTTCAAATCCGATAAATTTCCAATCCGTGAGGGTCCACCATGTCATACTAAAGAAAAACGACATAATAGTTGGCAGTAGGAAAAACACGAAGTATATAATTCCTGCGGGCAATAAGAAGTAATACGTGTACGAGCGATTGGTAAGCTTTGTCATAATGTATTCCCCTTTTCTAGTCTGGTTAGATTAGAAGCCCTGTCTCATTGGACAGGGCCTCCTCTCATTTAACCAGCTGATTACCAGCCTTCAAGGCCAAGTTGTTTTGCTTGCTTTTCAACGTCTTTATCGTAAAGTTCAGCTCCAGCTTTCGCATCAGAAATACCGCTACCTACTTCAACAGTGATTTGTGGAAGGTTCGGGCCCTTAACAGGACTTAAAAATTCTAGAGCAGGTGCTGTTTTACCTGATTCGAAGAATGGCATCATATCTTTAACTGCTGGATACACATCTTCTGGAAGTTCGATATCTTTAATTGCCGGTGGTCCATCCGGCTTAATTTTTGAAGTGTAAATGTCAATTCCCTCTTGTGAAATGAAGAACTCCATCCACTTCTTAGCCTCATCGATATGCTCACTGTTTTTATTTATATAAATACCGCCTGGTAACCATACCGTTAACCCATTCTCATCGGCACTTTCTCCTGGCTGCGGGAAGAAACCAATATCATTCAGTTGATCTGCATAGTTAGCTGATAGCATAGGTAGAGCAAATGTTAACATTGGATAGTGAGCTCCCTGACCTTCCGCTAACATCTTTAATCCTGCTTCGTAGCCTGTAGCAAGGAAGTCCTCATTTAAGTAGCCACCCTCAAACACTTCAGCTAACTTTTCAAAGCTTCGGAGAGCCCCTGGAGTATCAGCAATCTTTGCTTTATTAGCTGTGAAATCCTCTGGAAAAGTTGGATTCTGTTGAAGAACATTATAGTTGTCTGCAAGAACGATTAGCTGTGATGTCCAAGAATCTTTGTAACTACCAATTACAGCTGTCTTACCGGCTGCTTTAATCTTTTCATTATTGGCCATTAGTTCATCCCATGTTGTTGGAACAGAAAGCCCAAGTTCTGCGTAGACCTTTTTATTATAGAACCAACCACCCGCCATAACATTGGCACTTGGAATTCCAAATACTTTTCCATTCGCTGATAGTGATTCTTTCGCATCATCTATAATTGTTTCAACAAATGGTTCATTCGTAATATCAACAAAATTTTGCTCTGGGTTTAATGCTTGGAAAAGAGAACCAGAGTTATATGCCATTAAGTCAGTCATGTCTCCAGTCGCTAAACGCGTCTTAACGAGGTTGTCTCCTTCTCCCCCACCTGGACGTAATTCATATTCGGTTTTAATGTCGTATTTCTCTTCAATCGCGTCTGTTACCGCTTTCATCCCATCCAAGTTTGACTGATTATCAACAAGTATGGTTAGCGTCACTTGTCCTGAATCTTCTTCTTTGTCTCCTGAAGCACTGTCGTTGCTGCTGCAGCCTGCTAGAATTCCAGCGAATAACGCGGCACTTGATAGAACTGCAAAAATTTTCTTTTTAGCCTTCATCTTTTAACTTCCCCCTTATATATAATGATGACCTAAAATCCAATGACAGCATTCTCGCTTCCATTAAGGAAGATCAGATTCTATTTTTATGTTTTCCTAGGTTGTTGTCCTTGGATCTATCTTTATTGTAAGTGCTTTCATTAACTTTTTTAATGGTCTCATTTTTTTGATTACGTCCGTATTTTTTGTTTATGTATGAATTTTTCGTACAAAAAAAGTCCTGTACCCATGGAACAAGACTATTTTATTTCCTTAAATTGACCTGGCTTGATCCCAACATGCTTTTTAAAAAGCTCGGAGAAATGTCTATAGCTGTGATAACCAACTAACTCACTTACCTCAGCAACCTTTTTCCCCTCTGTCAAAAGCTTCTTCGCTTTTTCCATTCGCAACTGGGTTAAGTATTTGATATACGACTCACCCATTTCTTCTTTGAATAAGAGGCTAAGATAGGTAGCATTCATCCCCACATGTTCTGATACATCTTGGAGGGTTAGGTCTCTAGTAAAATTCGCTTGTATAAAGGAACAAGCACGTTCAACCGCTTCATGCTTATAAGTCGAGCGAATAGTAATAGAAGCATCCGTGATCTTCTCCAGTTGATCGAAAACCCAAGCGAACATATCCTCCTTTGTTTGACATTTGCGAATATCAAGATGTGGCATATAGGTTGGCCATGTTTTATTTGGATCAAACCCGGTCTCTTTTAGAACTTCTAACCCGAGATAGACAAGCTTTAGGATATCACGTTCAAAGACGTCCGGATGAATCCTTTTTCTTTCTAACTGACCGATTAAATTATTCAACTGTTCTAATAATCCCTCTTTATCACCTGCTCGAATATGGAACATGACGGCTTGTTCATGTTTTGATAAGTCGCTACTATAGCTTGGATGTTCTCCAATATCCTCAAAACGATACCAATCTAGTTCATTCATAAACTGGGCATATCTAAGGGCATGAAGGGCTTCATGGTAACTTTTATGGATGTTTAGGATATTGGAATACATTTTTCCCGAGCCCACGGTCACTCCTGCCTCTTCCGACCATTTCCTTAAGTTCCCCCATAAGTTCTCTTCATCTTTTATCAAATGGCACAGTACCAACAGGTTCTCTATTCCATTTTGAAGAGGGATCATTCGATGGCCCTCAATTGGTTCAGGGAGTGGAACAGGTGAGGAAAGGGCCAGAACAGTTACCCCTTCAATCGTTTTTTCCCCTTGACCAAAAAGCTCTCTCCACTGTAACACATCACCTTTTCCAAGTAATAAATGTAACGTCTCTTTTTCTAGCCTTTCCTTCTGGCTGTTATCTTTTAACACATTGACCGTTTCTTGTTGCGTGATTCGGGTGAGTGTTTTTTCTAAGGCTTCTTTTATGATAGGTATTGTAATCGGCTTCTCTAAGTAATCTACTACACCTAGTCGTAAGGCCCTTTTCACATAGTCAAACTCATTGAATCCACTGAACACAATACATTGCGTATCAGGTGCTTCCTTTAAGATTTCCTCTATTACCTGTAAGCCATCTTTTCCTGGCATTCGTATATCTGTAAAAACGATATCTGGTCGATGCTCATGAAAGATTTGAAGAGCCTCTTCGCCATCAGCAGCCGTTCCCACTAGCTCAACTTCATACTCAGCCCAATCTATCATTCGTTCTAGACCCTTTAGTACGATAAATTCATCATCAAAAATGACTGCCTTCCGCAAGCTCTTGACCCCCTTTATCCTCTCGAAAACGAATTTCTACTTTTGTTCCTTCGTTAACTTTACTCGAAACGGTAAGCTCACTCTTTTCTCCATAACAGAGGAATAAACGCTCCCTCACATTTTGCATACCATAACCCGTTCTGGTGACATCGAGGTCGGCAATTCCTACCCCATCATCCTCTACGGTAAAAATAACCCAACCGTCCTCGAGGCGACCGGTTAATGTAATCGTTCCTTTTCCAACCTTAGGCTCAAGCCCATGATAGATTGAATTCTCCACTAATGGCTGAAGAAGTAATTTTAGAATCTCTTTATCTAGTAGAAGTGGATCTACTTCCTCCACATACACAAAGCGGTAATTAAAGCGTAAGTTTTGAATCGTTAGATAGTGTTTTATATGCTCTAGTTCTTTGGAGACAGGAATCATGTCCTTCCCATTATTTAAGCTTAACTTAAAGGTTTCAGAAAGGGCCACGGCCATCTTTGCTACCTCATGATTATTTTCTAGCTCTGCCATCCAATACATAGAATCGAGAGTGTTATAAAGAAAGTGAGGCTTAATTTGCGCTTGTAACGCTCGAAGTTCGGCCTCTCTTTCTTTTAATTGCACACGGATTAACTCCTCATTCAACGCTTTATTCTCACCCGTTATTTTTTGAAAAGTCTGCCCAATCGCTCCGATTTCATCAGTTGGAGTATCGGTTTCCGAGGGTTGTAAGAGACCATTTGTCCACTCTGCAGCCATTTTCCTCAACCGAACAATAGGATTGGATAGCGTTTCCGATAGTAAAAACGAGAAGACGAATGCAACAATGGCAATAACAGACGCAATCGATATCGTCACATTCCGTATCTGATTGGATTGCTTTAACAACTCTTTTTCATTAATCACATGAGAAAACGTCCAACCAGTGATTCGATTCTGATAATCCGTGACGATATATCCTTGATTTTTCAACTCCTCTAATGGAGAGACCTCCCTATTGGACAACTCTTCTACCTGAAAAGAATTTGGGTATCGGTACACATCCCTGTAAATCCCCTGTGAATCGTCCAAAATCAGAAAGGCACTATTTTCACTTTTTTTAAACACTCTCGAAAAGATTGATTTATTAATATTCACAACTAGCAAACCTGTAGTAGTAGGATCATAGAATTCTCCTGGGTCTTTTAGTAGCTTTACAGATGAAAAAGTCTTACTAGATTTATTTCCTTGTAACACATTATAGCCGTAGAAAATGGCTTTCCCATCCTTTTGGACAGCATCCCTATACCAATCTGTATCTTCTATATATTCATGAAAGCCACCATTTCCATATCTGCCATAGCTTTCAGACTTCCCATAACACATTCCTTGAAAATTCACATTGAATATACAAACTGATTCGATGTCTTGTGTATCTATTAAACTACTTGCCAGATGATCCTGCAGCCTTCGAAGCGATCCGTTGTCGACCAATCTTCCCCCTGCCACATCAAGGGTCACACTTTCTTTTAGCTCTTTTTGGACATCCTTATTCCATGTGATAATTCGCTCCATATTTATGACGTTACGAAATAATAAGTCCGCAACTTCACTCGAAGTTTCTAAATGGTTTTGTATCGTTGCCGTCTGGTTTTTAACCAATAAATCCTTTGTAATATTAAAAGAGACAAAACCAAGTCCCATTAAAGGGCCAATAGAAAGAGCCAGAATTAAGGTGAAATTTCTGTACCTATATTTTTCGTTTTTAATCTTTTTGAAAAGCGCTTTCATTTTTATCATCACCTTTTGAGCGAAGAAGTTTGTCGAATCTTTTTTAAGTAACTATAATACATAGATTTCGGGAATGCTATGGTTTTTTTAATAAAAAAACTGGTCGAAATTACATTCGACCAGTACTTTTGGAGGCTCTATAGGGTCATTTAACGTTGTTAAATCCCTTTTGGAACTAAATTGTGCTCTTGAGAACTTCTTTTCAGGTGTTTATTTGCGATTATAAGGATTTATTTGCGATTTCTGAAATTTATTTGCGATTTCTGAAATATATTTGCGATTCCAAATTTTTATTTGCGATCCTGATTTTTTATTTGCGATTCCTGAAACTTATTTGCGATCTCAACCATTTACTTGCTATTTAATACACATTTTTCAGCATACTCAATCTGGTGAATTCCACTTCCAACAACAAACTTTACTTTCCCTTCGCTTATATAGGTCATGAATTCACTACTACCTTTGATATCCACATGTTGAGGAAGGATGACGGTTGCTGTTGTGTTGGTTGGTACCTCAATTTCCAATTGAACCGTATGATTGTTTTTGCTCCATGACGAAGAAAGGATCCCATAACCTGTTCTAAGTTTTGCTTTTGCAAAAGATAATCCACAATCGGTATGGGGTTCGATGATGCTCGTTTTGTATCCAGGTTGATCATGTTTGATACCGGCAATATGTCTATATAGCCAATCACCAATACATCCAAATGCATAATGATTAAATGACATATGGCCAACCGTTCCATCCGTTGTGATCGCTGACCATGATTCCCAAATCGTAGTTGCTCCCTTTTCGACTTCATAAAGCCAAGAAGGACATTCTGTTTGATAGAGTAGTCGATAGGCGAGATCGGCATGGCCTTCTTCACACAACACATCCATTAAATAAGGGATCGATAGGAATCCCGTATCAAGCTTATACCCATTCTCCTTAATTAATTCAACTAATTGGTTGACCACCAGCGAACGTTTTTGCTCAGACACCATATTCATTTGCAGAGCCAAAATATATATCCCTTGAAAATGCGAGCTTATTCTCCCTTGATCATCCACATACTCTTCCTCAAAAGCTTTTCTAATTTGGCTATTCAAGTTTTTGTACATAGACTCCAGTTCGGAATTCCCAAGGACTTTTAAAATTTCGGCTAAAAGGAGTGTTGAATTTGCATAAAAGCACGTTGCCACTAGTTCTTTTGTCCGAATCGCACTTTCCATCGGATTTTTTATGCTCGGTATTAACCAATCTCCAAAATGGAATCCTGTATTCCATAAGTATTTTTGCCTTTCCAAACGAATAGGATCTCTGTCATCTAGATCGTCTGGAATCTCCGTCTCTGCTTTTTGACGAACATAACTCATCCATTTGGTCACGGCTTCAAAATTCTCTTCTAAAATCCGCTTATCCCCATATCTTTCGTATAATACCCAAGGAACGATAAGGATGGCATCGCCCCACCCGGCACTCGAAAGCTGTCCCCCATTTGCTGTACATTCTGGCTCGTAATATTTTCCTGTTGGTACAAAATTGGCGATTTGACCATCTGGAAATTGTTCTAGACGGACATCAACCAACCACCTAGTTAAGAAAGAATCAACATCCATATTAAAGGCGGCTGTTGGAGCAAATACCTGAATATCCCCCGTCCAACCTGCTTTTTCTCGTTGAGGACAGTCTGTCGGAATCGATAACATATTCGTCTTTTGACTCCATTGGATGTTTTGCTGTAATTGATTAATTCTGCCGTCAGAACACTCGAAATGGCCCGTTGTTTCCATATCACTATATAATACGATCGCTTTTACATCTGTTTTTTGAATGTCATGTGGATGACCGGTTACACGCACATATCGGAAACCATGATAGGTAAAGCTTGGTTCATAGGTTTCCATTCCATTTCCTTTTGCGATATAGATATCTATTTGGTCTTTATTCCGACCCATTATATTCATGAAAAATTTCCCGTCTTGATCCAATACCTCGCTATGTTCCATACAAATGGTCGTGCCCCGCGGAACATTCATGTTTATACGAATACGTCCCGCAATAATCTGACCAAAGTCAATAATTTGCGCTCCATCCTCTTCACGGTGGATATTTAATGGTAGTAATTCCTCCATCGCTTTTACACTTGGTCCATATTGAACCGTAAGATTTTCGAGTGAGTAATCCACACGATTGACCTTAGACCAACCAGATGCATCAAAATTAGAACAACTCCAATCATCCTGCTCGAGTCTTGCGTCATATTTTTCACCAATAAATAGGTCAGAATATTGCCATGGTCCAGAACTTGAGACGAAGTTTTCATCAGAGGTTATGATTTTTGTTGTTCCGTCCTCGTATTCCATTTCTAATTGGAGCAATATTCCTAGTTTGTTTCCATATTGACAGCTATGACCTGTTAATTGAATCCGCCCGATATACCAGCCATCTGCCACTATTACACCCATTACATTGTCGCCATTTTGAATAAACTGTGTGACATCATAGGTTTGATATTGCAGATGAACATTGTAAGCTGTGAAATCTGGTGCAAATTCTATGTCTCCTACCCTTTGTCCGTTCAGTTCCAATTGATAGATTCCATGACTGGTTACATAGACTCTTGCCTTTTTGACTTTTTTTTCAGCCGTAAAAGGACGTCGCAACAACTGAGGAGGTTGAAGATTCTTCACTCTTTCCTCGAGACTTTCTGCCTTTAGGCCACCAGAAAAGATTTCTTTGATCGTGATAAAATCTTCCTCAATGGCTTCTTGTTGCTCAGGCTCCATCCAGCTTGCCAGCCAATCTTCCGGGTTTAACAATCCCATTTCCCACGATGCAGGCTGACTCCAATCAGATTCTCTGCCTTGGTTATCCCACACTTTCACTTTCCATTCATATCGCTTACGTGACTGTAAGGGAGTTCCCTGATAATCAATCCAAAGTGATTGGTCACTCTTTACTTTTTCCGTATTCCATACTACGGTTCCATCTTCATCCGTTACTAGTACGTGGTAAGCTGTTTGCAAAATAGGATGTTGCTCCGTTTGAATCCACCAACTCAATCGAGGGGTAACAACATCTATTCCTAACGGTTGTTTCTGACTTTCTACCGTAAGATTTTCAACCCTTAGACCCCTATCCATTAATAACACCGCTTTCAATTGTTTGACTCTTTGATGGTTTTGTTTTATAGAAAAGCATCAACACAGAAAATAAAAGTGCACAAACTGCTGGAATTAAAGCAGAAGTAACCAGAATTCCTTCTAAACTTTGAGCGGTTGGCGCGCTGCCTGCTTGATATCCATAAGCTGCTAGAACAAAACCGGCAAGTCCACCGGAAAGCGATGAACCAAGTTTTTGAATAAAGTTATAAAGAGAATAATAGACTCCTTCAATATGCAACCCATTCTGTCTGACAGAGTAAGAGATGGCATCAGGTAGCGCTCCCCAAGCAGCAAACATGACCAATCCCGTTAATGCTCCAGCAAAAATATTAAGAACTAAAACCATTGGAGCCATATTTACAGGGGTGAAATAGATTAACAGGAAGTCAATGACCGATAAAGCACCAATTAAAATATAAAAGTTTCTTATTCCGATACGAATAGCAATAGCCGGTAACACGAGAGTTAGAACTAAACCAATAATTCCTCCAAGACCAGAAACGACACTAAACAAATTCGGATTGCCGACATTGTAAATAAAATAGTAAATGCCAGAAGCTCCTCGAATACCTAGACTTAATTGAGCTAATAAAAAAGAAGCAGCTAAGATTAAAAATGGTATATTGGTTCCTACTGTTTTGATAGCTAACTTAAATGGAATCTGTTCTCTTTTTTCATTCTCTATCACTTTCTCAGCTGTCCCTTTAAAACAGAGAAGAATCAAAATAATAGATAAGACTCCAATAAAGGCTCCCATAAAGAAATAGCCAGTCTTTGGACTTGGAAATAACCCTACGATGGGTACGGCAATCGTACCTGCAATGGCTGCCGATAAACCTGAAAACAAAACGAGATACTTCGTCAAGTGCGTTCTTTCTTGAACATTGTCCGTCATAACCGTGTTTAATGCGGCATGAGGAATACTGACAATACTATACAGGATACTGATTAACAAATATAAAGTGAAAGCGTAAAACACCTTACCTGTTTCAGTAAAATTTGGTGCATAAAACAAAAGCGCTGTGGCAATTCCGTACGGGACTGCTCCAAACAGTAGGTAAGGTCTCATCTTCCCCCACTTCGATTTGGTTTTATCCACTAAAAATCCAAACGGTAGGTCAAAACCCGCATCAATCAGGCGTACGACTAACAAAATAGTCCCTGCAGTTGCTGCTGGGATTTTAAGTACATCCGTATAAAAGTACATAATGTACATCGATATAAAAATATAAACAATATCCTTCCCAAATGCACCTGAACCAAAAGCTAATTTTTCTTTTAATGATATACTACCGGCTTCTTTTCCCTTCATCTCCTTAACCCCCTATGATTTTATTTCGCTTACCTTGAACAATATGGCAAATGTTAACCATCAAACGAATCACCTGTCATTTGCTCACTTCTTTTAAAAAACCTTTGCTTTTATTATGTAAGCGATGTCATACTTATCTTATAGAAATTTATCTGAATTTTTAATATCAAATCATATCTTGTTTTATAACAAATCTTAACTTTACTTGGAGTGGATTGATATGTTTGTTGCTGAGTTAGAAGAGTATTTAAAAACCTATAATGAAATTGAAACCATTGCTATTCAAACGGGAATGTCCAATCTTAAAGACATATTGCATTTAATGAATCGTCCACTAGCAGGAAATTCGAAGTATGCCGAAGAGACTGGAGATATTCTATCAGCTGATTTATTTATGAAGAATACGGAAAAAATCACCTTCATGAAGCATGCTCGTTTTATCGAGGTGGTTCCTCATAAACATGATTTTCTAGAAGTTAGCTATGCATACAGGGGAGGTTTTACCCAGGTAATTAATGAACAGGTGGTGAAAATGGAGGAGGGTGACCTAACCATATTGGATACGGATGTGGTTCACACCATCAATAAAGTATCAGAAGAATCCATCATAATTAATATACTGATTAGGAAGGATTATTTTAATCAAAGTATTTTAGCTCGTTTAACAGAAAATGACCTCATTTCGGAATTCGTGATCGATGCTATTTATAAACCGACTATGAATGGACGTTACCTCTACTTTCCCTCACGTGGAAATGAGAAAATCCAGCATTATATCACTACCTCTATGTGTGAATTCTTGGACCCTGATGTGGCAACCATTGAAGTGATTAACTGTAACGTGATTCTTCTTTTTACGGAGCTTCTAAGGTTGTCTAAGAAAAGCAATCTGCAAGCGAATGATGTGACGAAGGGAAAGAGTTCTCTTGTAGAAATTCTTAATTATATGGAGGAACATTATCTAACGATCACCCTTAGTGAGGTTGCTGAACACTTTCACTTTCACCCTAACTATTTTAGTAGGTTTTTTAAAGAGAATCTGGGTAAGACCTTTAGTGACATGGTTCAAGAACTTCGACTGCGCCAGGCAAAACTCTTACTTGAAAATACAACCTTCCAAATCAATCATATTGCGGATGAAGTAGGCTACACCAATTTCAATCATTTCTATAAAAAGTTTAAGGAGCATTTTCACGTTACTCCTGCCGAATACCGAAAACAATTTATCGAACAAGGAGACAAGGAGGCTTGAGTGTTCGTCTCGCGCTTATAAGGACAAAAAAATAACTTACAGACGATTAAGGTCTGTAAGTCATTTTTATTCTTAATACACTTCTTTCCACTCGGCAATATTGCTAGCATCAAATTTGAATGGATCACCAAGCATGATTTGTGTGCCATCTCCGTCTTCAACGATTTCCTTCTCACCAAGGTCACCCGCTGTGAACTTGTCACCCACTTTTCCAGTAATCGTTTCGTTCACAAGCGCATCGGCAGCGTATCCTGCTAAGTATCCTACATCAATTGGATTCCACAGATACATCCAATCACAGACACCGCTTTCAATATACTCGGCCATTTCACTAGGTAAACCAAGACCTGTTAAGTGAACCTTATCTTTTAATCCTTTATCTGTTAGTACTTTTCCAGCTGCCGCAATCCCAACTGTGGTAGGTGCGATGATTCCTTTTAAATCTGGGTATGATTTTAACAGTGCTTCAGTTTCTGATACACTCTTGTCTCTTAAATCATCACCATAGGCTACTTTTACAAGTTCAATATCTTTATATTTTGGATCCTTTAATGTTTCCTTCATTTGCTCAATCCAAGCGTTTTGGTTCGTTGCTTGAGAGGTTGCACTAAGTACGGCAATTTGTCCTTTTCCGCCAATCATTTCTGAAATGGCTTCAATTTGTACACGTCCAATCGCCACAGGGTCTGCTTGGTTAACGTGAACCATACGGCTTTGCGCATTAACAGCAGAGTCTAGAGAAAGAACTTTAATGCCTTGGTCCATCGCTTTCTTCAACGCCGGTTGAAGGGCGTCTGGATCATTTCCTACAATCGCAATGCTGTCCACTTTTTGCGAGATCAGCTCTTCAATCATTTGAATTTGAGCTTCAGCAGTTGGCTGGTCTGGAGCTTTTAAAATCGCTTCATGTCCAAGCGCTTCAATGGCTTGCTTAAACCCATCCATTTGTTTTTCCCCATAAGGGTTACCGGTGTTTTTAAAGACGATGGCAAAACGCTTCTTCCCATCCTTACTACCAGAATCGCCAGATCCCTCGTTTGAGGATGTTTGCGAACAGGCCGCAAGCATTGAGAATACTAGAAAAATCGACAAAAATCCTAGGAACAGCTTTTTCATTTTGTTCTCCCCTTTTTTGTATTGATTTATTTATCTACAAACAGTCTTTGACTGCATTGTACTTATCCAGCGATCTGTTGGTCTTGACTCTTCGGTGGCTTTCCTTTTGCCTTCGCTTTTGGTTTCAGATTAGGAACCATGACTGCTACAATGAGCAACAGTCCAATGATGATCATTAGAACTTGTGCGGGCATATTGATCAGTCCCAGTCCATATCGTAAAAATCCGATGAGGAAAACAGCGATAATGGCACCAATCATTTTTCCTTTTCCACCAGCTGTACTAATCCCACCTAACACCACCATCGCGATCACATCTAACTCGTATCCGAGCGCCACATTTGGTCTTGTACTGCCCATTCTTGATGTTAAAAAGAGAGCCGTAATAGCAGCCATCACCCCAGCAAGTGTAAAAACAATTATTTTGATTTTATCCACTTGAACACCAGAGAAACGACTGGCTGTTGGATTATTTCCAATGGCGTAAATCCGTCTCCCAAAGGTCGTTTTGTGCAGCAATAACCCAAATAGCACCGCCATCACGACAAAGGCAATCAAGATAAACGGAACACCACCGATATATCCCCATCCTAAGAATCCAAACCATTCGGGGAAGGAACCGGCTGATTGATCTTCTAAAATGATATAAGCAATCCCACGGTAGATAATCATCGTTGAAAGAGTAACAATAACGGCTGAAAGTTCCTTAAACCTTACAATCAGTAGTCCGTTAATCAAACCACAAATCGCTCCCACCGCTAGGCAAATCACAACCGCTAACTCCATTGGAACACCTATGGTATACAAATGAGCCATGACGACAGAAGCCAAAGCTACTGTAGATGAAACAGAAATATCAATATCTCGCAAAATCATAATCATCACCATCGGAAAGACCATAAATGCCTTATCAAGGAACGTCATGGTCGCATCCCGTAAACCAACACTATCTAAATAGAAGGGTGATAGATTCGTATTAATGACATTAACAACTAGAAACAATAGTATGAGCATCCATTCCCACTGAAGGAAGAAGCCCTTCCAAGAAAATGGTTTTTTGTTTACCTGATCCATCTTTAAATTCTCCTCCTCATGAGAGCATTCATATCTACTCCTCGTTTCACAAGGGCATTTAATACAACAGCAATAAGGATAATGGAACCTTGAATTCCTGTCTGCCAGAAAGGAGAAACATTGATTAATGGAAGAGCATTATTCATAATCCCAATTAATACAGATCCTAGAATAATTCCTGATATTTTTCCCGATCCTCCAGCAATATTTACTCCCCCAAGTACACATGCAGCAATCACCGTTAACTCATAACCTGATGCTGTATCTCCTTGAGCAGAAGCGAATTTCGATACCCATAACACCCCAGCTAAACCAGAGAGACCTCCCATGATCGTGTAAACAAGCCATATAATTTTATCGTGGTTAATTCCGCTTATTTTTGCTGAATCAGGGTTGCTTCCAACCGCATAAATTTGTCTACCCGTTTTTGTATGATTAATAAAATAGTAGAATGCTACATAAATGAGTATAGCTATTAAAATAAGATTATTAATTCCTAAAAAAGAACCGGTTGCTATGCCTTTAAAGCTATCTGGCATTTGATGTGCACTCACCCACTGTCCACCGCTCACCATAAAGGTAAGACCTCGGAAGATATACATCATCCCCAGTGTCGCGATAATGGGAAGGACGCCTCCCTTTGCAATAATCGCTCCTAAGATGACCCCACTAACCAACCCAACAAAAGTTCCTAATAAAATGGCCAAGAGTGGGCTCAGATTAGGAAAAGCTCCAACCGTTAAGGCAGCAATCATTCCTGATAAAGCAAGAGTTGCCCCGATCGATAGATCAATTCCTCTTGTAATAATTACGAGCATCATACCAACAGCAAGAATACTTAGGATGGCCGTATTCGTAATCATGTCATTGATGTTTTCCAATGTTAAAAAGCTTGAATTTCTCCATTGAATAACGACCGATAGGATGATAATAAAACCGAGTAATCCGACCTCACGGAACTTGGCGATATTTTCTATGAACGTTCCTTTTTGTCCATTATTTGCAGCCATACTTCTCCCCCCTTATAAGCCAGATGCCTCAAGCGATTGACCGTCTGTCGAGTCCTTACTCGCCATCGCTGCTTCAAGAATCGCTTCCTGTGTCGCCTGCTTTGCTTGAATTTCTGCCGTAATTCTTCCCTCTCTCATCACGAGAATTCGGTCACTCATACTGATCACTTCTGGCATCTCCGAGGAAACCATAATGACGCCGTATCCTTGAGCAGCCAGATTGCTGATAATTTCATAGATAGCAGACTTGGCTCCAACATCGACCCCCTTCGTAGGCTCATCAAGGATAATAATGTCCAAACCGGTCATCAAAAGCTTTGCCACAGCCACCTTTTGCTGATTTCCTCCTGAAAGAGAGCTCACCAAGTTGGCCACATTCGGTGTTTTCACATTCACTTTTTTGGATAGATGATTCGCATACTCGTCTTCCTTCTTCCGATTCATCCATCCTTTTTTTGATATTAGAGGCAAGGAAGATAAGGTAATATTTTTATCAATCCCCCATGATAAAATGAGGCCCTGCTGTTGCCGATCCTCAGGCAAGTATCCGATTCCTTGGTTCATCGCCTGAAGCGGTGTTTGAATGGTGGTTTCTACCCCTTTGACAAAAATCTTTCCTTTGTCTGCAGGTTCCACACCGAAGATGGCTTGACATACCTCACTTCGTCCCGCTCCTACTAGTCCGGTTATTCCAAGTATTTCTCCCTTACGAAGCGAAAAGGAGACATCTGCAAAAAATCCTGTTTTCCCTAGTCCCTCTACTCTTAGTACTTCGGTTCCAATTGTAGCCTCCACTTTTGGAAACAGCTGCTTAATTTCTCTTCCGACCATCGCGACAATTAAATCTTCATTGGAAATATCATGAACACCCCAGGAGCCGATATATTTGGAGTCTCTAAAAACGGTTACCTTGCTGGCCAAACGGTACATATCTTCAAACCGATGCGATATGAAAATGATCGATGTGCCACTATCTCGTAACTTCTCCGTTATTCGATAAAGATCTTCACTTTCGTTTCGGCTCAAGGCTGCCGTTGGTTCATCCATAATGATGATCTTTGCATTTGTGGAAAGAGCTTTTGCAATTTCAACCATCTGCTGCTGCGCAACACTGAGCGTTCCCATAATGGTTTTTGCATCAAAGCTTGCACCTAATTCCTTTAACAATCGGTTGGCTTCTTCATGCATTTCTTTCCACCTGATTCTTCTTGTTCCTTTTTGTATTTTTTCGTGACCCATAAAAATATTCTCCGTCACACTTAAGTCAGGGTAGCAGGTCACATGCTGATAGATGGCAGCGATTCCAACCTTTTGCGCTTCTGTTGGGTTTTTAAAATTGACCGCTTTTCCATTAAGGAACATCTGCCCTTCATCTGGCTGATGCACACCTGTAATGACCTTGATAAAAGTCGATTTTCCCGCTCCATTTTCCCCCATTAATGCATGAATCTCTCCCGGTCCTAACTGAAATTGAACATTATCAAGAGCTTTTACACCTGGAAAGGTCTTCGTAATCCCTCTAAGTTCAAGCACAAAATCAGACATATCTTTCACTCCTAACCCCTTTTCGTTCGTCTATTGTATACGCTTACATATAGCTTACTTGTTCCCCTCCTATGCGAAAAGGAGAGAATCTTCGGGTAGGGGGGATATTCTTCGGGAGTTTTTGTAAAAATGAAAAAACCTCCCGTTAAGGAGGTTTAATGTGACTCTAATTTTATTTTTTCTTTAAATTTTGATGGCACTTCCCCGTAATACTTTTTAAATAACTTACTAAAATATTTCGTATCAGCGTACCCCACTTGCTCTGCAATATCATAGATTTTTAGATCTGTTGTTACTAGGAGCTCCTTCGCTTTTTTTATCCTCGTTTTGGTTACATAATCCAGAATGGTCTCTCCGGTCTGACTTTTAAAATACTCACAAAAATACGTGGGATTCATCGGGATCTCACGAGCGATTTTTTCAATGGTGATATTTACACCCAAATGCAATTTGATCCACTTCTTCGCGATATGAACCGGATCAATCTCATTTTTCTGGATACGATTTTTCCTTACTTGGAAGATTCTCGTCATCCATCTAGACAGTTCATCTCGTAAACTTGAAAAGCTTGTTGCCTTTCTAGTGAATTGGATTGCTTCTTGGATAAGGCTCACATCTCCTTTGTTACTAGAATCCTTTAAGAGTACGTTGACCAGTTGAACGGAAAGAGATTGTATATATTTCTCTATATCTTGAGGAGTCGAAAGACTTTTGAGCTCAAGTAAGTACTGCTGTAATAAGTCAAAGGCCTCCTCTTCCCTATCTCCCTCCAAGGAATGAACCAATTTACTGATGACTAAATCCAAGCCCTTGATTTCTTTACCTTTCACAGCTGTTAATTGCTGAAGTTGAGAAAACGTAAAGACTTTATTTCCACCATATAATAACCGGAGTTGCATCAGTGTTTGTAAATCGGTTTTCATAGAAGAGATGAGGGAAACCTCCTGACATTCATCACTTACGGCCAACGTGTGCGTGGAGGATAGCGATTGTTTCAACTGAATTTGTAGTTCTCTTGCGACATCCTTCTCCCCTACATCACCCTCCGTAAGAATCCAATACGTTGACTCTTCTCCTTTCCAAAACCAATACCTACACTTCTTTTTTAATACCATGTGAATCGAATTCTCAACTTCATTCTTCCAGTTCTCTATGGATCCATTTTCAAGCGATTGGTCCAAGGCTAGATAATAGAGTTTGTAAGCTCCATACGTAAATTTCTTCGTCCACTCGAGCTCCGATAAATCGATTTCCCTTTCTTTGGTTAGCTCACTTAGTTGCTGGCTTTGCTTTAGAAAGATGAGTTCCGCATCGATTTCTTCGTTTTTCTCTTCATCAAGCCATTTTTGTTTAATTTTTGCTTTAACCTTCCCTAACTGCTCTTTGAAATCTTCCCTAACGATCGGTTTAACCAAATAGTCAATGGCTCCGGCACGGATCGCTGTTTGTAAGTATTTAAAATCATTGAATCCACTGATAACAACTGCTTCAAAGGAAGCTCGTTTTCTTAATGTCTCGATTAAATCCAGTCCATCCATTCCTGGCATCTTAATATCTGTAATTAATAAATCAAAGGCAAACGCTTCTTTTTCATAGGTGTTCAGCAACTCTAGCGCACTTGAAAAGCTTCCAACCACGTGAAAATCATCTTCATTGCTTTGAACTAATCGTTCGATTCCCCTGCGAATTCGATTTTCATCATCCACGACAAGTGTTAGTATCTTTCTAATTTGCCCTCTCCCCCTCATTAAGCAAATCTATTGGGAGTAAAGGAATCCGGATCGTTACCTCCGTCCCAATACCTCCCTTGCTCTCTACACGAAGCCCATATTGTTCTCCAAACATCATCGTGATCCGACCATGAACATTGATCAGTCCAAACTTCGAATCTCTTCGACCCATTGGATCCATTTGTAAATATTTATTCAACTCAGCCATAACATCCTCATTGATTCCAGGACCATTATCTTTTACTTTAAAATGAACTTCTTGATCTTTTATTTCTATTAAAATTTCCACTTTAAAATGATGAGAATGGTCCAGTCCATGCTTCATACAATTTTCAACGATTGGCTGAAGAATGAATTTCGGAGTTAAAAACCTCTTCGTATCCATATGATCCTGAATTGAAAATTCAATTCGGTCCTCAAAACGAATTTTCTGTATCGTCAAGTAATCTTTCATATGCTGCACTTCTTGGTCAATGGAAACGATTTTCTCTTTATTGCTAATGGAAAAACGAAGCATGCGACCAAGAATCGATACCATATCGACAACCGTGTCATTTTCCCCTTCCTCTACCGCCATACCAATCGTTTCCAATGTGTTGTACATAAAATGTGGATTGATTTGCGATTGCAACGCATATAGCTCCGCTTCTTTCTGCTGAAGCTTGATTTGGTAGTTCAACCGTATGAGGTCTTTAATTTTTGCTACCATGGAATGAAAGCTTTTCGCTAACATTCCTATTTCATCCGTGCTATTACTCGTTACATCCACCTCAAAATTCCCATTTTCGACTTCCTTCATCTGATGAGTTAGACGATGAATAGGACGTGACACTGTCCATGCTAAAAAAACAGAAATGAGTGTTCCAAGAAGAATAATGACAATAAAAACAATGATGGTCGCATTTCGGACAAGATCCGTTCGTTCGGTTAAATTTTTCAATTTGACACTGTGCAGTAACACCCAACCATCAGGTCCTCCGCGACTAATGCTGATCAGTCGATTTTCCTCTTCTCCTGTCGTTCGAAAGCTTCCATTAATCTCCGGATATTTTTGAAACTGTTCATCCATTGAACCAATTTTTTCAGAATCGGTATGATAGATCATTTGACCTTCTTCACTCAAAAGAGACAAATCAGCATTATTAACCGTCTCGAGATTTTCAACCACATTGCTCATAAAGCTTAAATCGACGGCAATAAACATCGTTCCAAGATTCATCCGATTCTCTGTATCCGTTATTTGCCTCATTAATAGTATATAAGGCGGATTTCCTTTGAATGATAATGGCACCTGACTGGGTAACAGAAAGGATTGCTTCCCTTTTAACTCCAGATCCTGTCCGAACGGAAGCATATCCTCTCCAAAGCCCGAATAAGGAATTTTTGAACTTTCAAACAGACGATTTTTTGATAGGATAAACGCACCTAATACATCTGCCTCTCCATTAATATAGGTGCGTGTTAAATAACTATTTACGATAAAGCGATCTTGAAGGAGCGATGATTTATTTTGATAGGAATCTTTTCTTAGTACTTCAATGACTTGATTCGAGTTGTATAGAAGATCTGGAAGTTGTTTGACATCAGCCAAATAGTAATCGATGCTCTCATTTGCTTGATCAAGGACCTTTGGTATATACTCTCCCACCTGTTCCTCTATGGACTTCGTATATTGAGAGTAGGCAACATACCCAATGAGACTCATGGGAAGAACCGTTAGCAGCATGTAGGTAAAAATGAGTTTGGTCATTAAGCGATAGTTCTTAAAGCTTTTCCACTTAAAAATCATATTGATCCACATTTTCCTTTGTAAAATCGATCGGTTCTCCCATAATCACCGTATCATCTATCACGTGAATTCTCCCTACCTGAGGTACATCTTGTTGATTAGAGGGGTGGACTCCATCGACTAAATTCGTAGCCAGGGCGACTGTTAAATACCCTAATTTTTTCGGACTCCAGAGGGTTACCACTTGGGCGGCGCCCACCTTTAAGTATTCGTTCATTGGGTTTGGTGACGACAAGCCAACAACCGACACATCTCCCATCCTTCCTTCTTCCTTCACTGCCTGAGCAGCTGCCGGTGGACCAACCGAAGAATTCCCGATAATCCCCTTGAGATTCGGATACTTTTCTAGCAGATCTTTGGCTAGCATATACGCTTTATGTGGATCATCATCAGAGGCAACCACTTCAACAAGCTCCATATTCGGGTAATAATCTCGTTGTTGTACCTTAATCCAGTTGAGCCATACATTTAAATTGGCCGCCGATTTTGAACCAGTAATAATTGCAAATTCCCCTTTTTCATCCACATTCCATGCGAGCGTGTCCATTAGATGTCGGCCCAATGTTTCCGGATTCACCATATTGATAAAAAATTCCCTAGAGTCAGAATGTGTATCAGAGTCCCATGTGATCACCTTAATGTCCTTCCTTTGGGCTCTTTTTAACACGGGAACCAGTTTGTCTGGATCATTGGCAGAAACTGCAATTACATCGACTTTTTGATTAATCAGCTCTTCAATTACTTTAATTTGCTGAGTAGAGTCAGCTACGGTCGGACCTTTATAAATGACCTGCACACCCAGTTCTTCCCCTGCCTCTAACGCGCCTTCTTCTACTGCATTAAAATAAGGAATATTCACGAGCTTAGGTACAATAGCAATCGTATACTGGCGTTCCTCTGTTTTCTCTGTCTCTCCTTTTACGTCCCCTTTAGAATAAATCACTTCAAATTCACCTTTATTGTTGGTGTTAGTAGTAGTAGTAGTAGTGCAACCGCTTACAAAGACAAGAATAAACAAACCAACAAGTGTCACCGTCCTTCTTGCCATTCTCTCTTCCCCCTTAGAGATTTATATATTCATAATATTCTTTCATTTTAGCACAGCCTATCCTTGTTTACACTACTAAGAATAAGGTGTTCATTATTTTGAACACCTTTTCTTTGTGGTCCGAATCGACCACTCTTTCGGACTCAAAATCTACTCGCATAAACTTTCCTGTCCGTATCAGACCCTCTTTCGGACTCAAAATCTACTCGTATGAACTTTCCTGTCCGTATCAG
>WTKE01000108.1:184649-187247 GCA_011524525.1 Bacillus sp. (in: firmicutes)
TCAGACCCTCTTTCGGACTCAAAATCTACTCGCATGAACTTTCCTGTCCGTATCAGACCCTCTTTCGGACTCAAAATCTACTCGTATGAACTTTCCTGTCCGTATCAGACCCTTTTTCGGACTCAAAATCTACTCGTATGAACTTTCCTGTCCGAATCAAACCCTCTTTCGGACTCAAAATCTACTCGCATGAACTTTCCTGTCCGATTCAGACCCTCTTTCGGACTCAAAATCTACTCGCATAAACTTTCCTGTCCGAATCAGACCCTCTTTCGGACTCAAAATCTACTCGTATGAACTTTCCTGTCCGATTCAGCCCCTTTTTCGGACTCAAAATCTACTCGTATGAACTTTCCTGTCCGAATCAAACCCTCTTTCGGACTCAAATCTTGCTTGCATGAACTTTCCTGTCCGATTCAGACCCTCTTTCGGACTCAAAATCTACTCGTATGAACTTTCCTGTCCGAATCAGCCCCTCTTTCGGACTCAAATCTTGCTTGCATGAACTTTCCTGTCCGTATCAGACCCTTTTTCGGACTCAAATCTTACTCGCATGAACTTTACTATCCGAATCGACCACTCATTCGGACTCAAAATCTACTCGCATGAACTTTCCTGTCCGAATCGACCACTCATTCGGACTCAATAATCACCTGTGGGGGCTTTTACTGGTACGAATCAACTGGTGATCGGACTTTGGATGCTTTGACTACTTTAAATAAAATACTTCTCGTAAAGGTTGTATCGGTTCGGCTTCTTTAAAATCAAAAGATCCTTTAACCATTTTTGAAGTAATGGCATTCCAACGATTACACGCTTCACTCTTTGCGATATAAGCAAAGGCAGCTTCTACATCATCACATTCGAAGCAATAAAAAAATTGGGCTCCGTTTTGAAAAATGGAGTAATTCCTAATTCCTGCCTTGCTATGCTCTTCTAGAATCTCCTTCCATGGTTCTAAGTGCATGTTCACATACTCTTCCAGACATTCCGCTTTAATCTCCCATGTCCATGCAAATTTATTACTAGATTCCATGATTCATAACCTCCTTTATAGTACGGCTGTATGACAAGCCAATAACTCCCCGACTTTTTTAAATAAGGATGCATTGTTTCCAATCGACATCGCACAGTGGTGTGTTGGAGCTTCTTGGAACCATCTCTCAAGGTAAACGTCTGGATGCTCCTTAAATTTTACTGGTGTTTGCGTATTCCCTATTCGCATGATGGGGCCGTTTGCAGACAAGCCTTCGCTGACAATCATCTTTAGCTTTCCGTCCCCGGTTTGGGTGACATTTAGTGTGGTAATCGCTCCCGTTTTCACCTTTGCTTCCACACTTACTCCCGATCCCTGCTTTCCATGGTATAGGCCCATTCCACGGAGGATCGGTTTTCCCTCTGAAATGGCTAAATGGAATGGCCCATCATGTCCGAGCAAGATGGTTTCATCCACATAATCGACTACAACAATTTCAGAAAAACTTCCACCCGTCCCAAGAATGTCACATATTTTCATCGCTATCGCTGTCTTTAAGTCCCCCTCTCCTGAGCAAGGAATTCCTTTTGCCGTTAACAAGGAGTGACCAACGATGAAACCTGATTGAAGTTTCTCGTATTCACTGTTCGGTGCTCCATGATAATAGTACGTGAGCGCATCAAGGTTGAATTCTTTCACTAACTTTTCTTGAGCAACCGCTACCTTACAGGACCATTCCAGCTGTTCTTGAGTTGGTTTTTTTGCAATAGGATCGGACGGTGAATCTCCGCTGATTTCAAAGAAAGTAGTTACCTCATGAATTTTCTGTTTCACTTCTTTGGCAGTTACCTCTTGAAGAATGCGGTGCAGATCGCACATTTCTAACACTTCTACATGAAGGCCTGTTTGTGCTTGAATCATTGTAAAATCACTATACATATCCAGCATTCCGCTATAGGTGTTTCCTAAAAAACCGAAACGACTATGTCGCAACGTACGAGGGACGGCAGCGGCCCGAACCCATTCGTCAATTTGCTTCCAAGCAGCCACTGCTTCTTTTC
The DNA here is from genome assembly GCA_011524525.1 of Bacillus sp. (in: firmicutes). GTDB lineage: Bacteria > Bacillota > Bacilli > Bacillales > Cytobacillaceae > Robertmurraya_A. The sequence continues at coordinate 186,687 of WTKE01000108.1, forward strand.
GTTCACTTGTGTTCTCATTCGTTAAAGAGATCGCTGGTGTGTAATCAAGTCCAAGTAATCCATTCACGACTCGAAACGGAATGCCACTACGGTTGAACGCATTGGCGATTTCAGGAGTCGGACAGGCACCACAATGAGCAAGCCATTCTCCTGTAGTGGTTGATTCATAGTTGATCCTTTCGGTTGGTTGTAAGTTTAGAATCACAGCAGGTGCCTTACAAATTTGATGAACAGGAAGAATAGCCGAGCTTGTTGAGTATGTACCCGAATGACAAAACACAAGATCAACATTTTTCTCGTTGAACCACTCGCCTGCACGTCTAGCTGCTCCCTCCGAATCTACCAATCCAAAATTGTAGACTTCCGCGTACACGCTCATCTTTTTCTCAATAAAGCGACCGTATTCAATCAATCTTTCCTTCAATCCTTCAAACTGCCCCCAATACGCTTGCAGACCAATCGTATATAATCCGACTCTTGCTTTTTTTGCTTCTTTAATAGGTGTTAGAAACTCCATACTATTGCCCCCTTTAACTCCAAAAATACTATACATTCCAATGT
>WTKE01000040.1 GCA_011524525.1 Bacillus sp. (in: firmicutes)
GTGTTAAATAATGTATAAAAAGTGAAGCGGACATCAAGTTCGCTTTTATTTTTGTAACAGGACAAACCTGTTGTACGTCTACTCGTATAGAAATAAATTGAAATTATCATAAATCATTAAGAGAAGCTATAATGAATATAATGTTTAAAAAATTTGGGGTGTCGACATGAAAAAGGAAGTAAAGGTAGCGATGATTGGAATTGGGGCAATTGGAGAACGTGTTCTGCGTAAATTCCAATACCATTCGGGCGTGGAACTCGTTGCTGTTTGTGATCAAAATGCTGAGAAATTACAGGCGCTTAAAGAAGACCTAGAAGATGTTTCTCTCCATACTCACTATGTAGACATGTTAGAGAAAAATGAGATTGATTTGGTATATATTGCAGTCCCTCCCAAATATCATCATGAAATTGCTTTGTACGTATTAAAACAAAAGAAGCATGTATTATGTGAAAAGCCTTTAGCCAATTCATTAAATGCAGCACTCGAAATGCTCCAAGCAGCAAGGGAAGCTCAAGTGACACATGCGATGAACTTTCCAATGGTGTATACAAATGTGTATCAATTATTTAAAGATAAAGTGGTAACGGGTGAGATCGGGGAGGTAAAAAGAGTAGAGGTTCATTTGCATTTTACCGAATGGCCTCGTGCTTGGCAGAAAAATAATTGGATTTCTAGCCGTGAACAAGGCGGCTTTATAAGGGAAGTCGCACCACATTATATTCACATGATTCACGATATGCTTGGAGAACTACAAGACGTAACATCACTTGTCGATTATCCTGAAGATGAGTTTCTGTGTGAAACCTCATTCGTCACACATATGAAGCTTCAAAACGGGGTTACCGTATTATTTAACGGGGTTAGTGGAATTGGTCAGAAGGAACATCTCTCGTTTAAAGTGTTTGGAGAAAAGGGAACGCTTGACTTAACAAACTGGAGTCAGCTTTCAATGAGTTCACCAGATAAGCCGACAACGGTTCTGCCTATTGAAAGGACCGAACAGCATGATATTGTTATGGAGATTCTGAATGCCATTGAAGGAAAAGAAGCAAAAATAGTAACGTTTGAACATGGCTATCAAGTACAACAGGTGTTAGAAAAAATGTTGAAAAAATAGCAAAAATAGACACCTTTCAGGGTGTCTTTTTTCGGTATTCGAAAGATTCCTATTGCAGGGAGAAAGCGATTGGGAGTATGATAACTTTTGAATAGTGAAAATGGATAAAGAAAGAAGCTGAGAGTGTATGAAACATTCTTCGTATGAGTATAATGAAAAGCTTAGCATTCAAAATGGAATCGCTTCAACGATTGTTACGAATATTACGAATAATTACTTCACTTTATTTGCCATCAGTGCCTTAGGAGCAAGCAATTATCAAATCGGATTAATGAATTCCCTTCCTCAATTTATCGGAATGTTTGCTATGATTGCAGGCTCGATTCTCTTAGGGAGATTAAGTGAGAAAAAGAAATTCACTGCCTTATCCATACTGTATACGCGTTTGTTTCTTTTATTAATGACATTCGTTATATATATCCCCGGTGATTACAGAAGCTGGATTTTTGTCATCCTAGTGGGTTTGATGAATTTTCCAGGATCATTTGCTCTCGTAAGCTGGCAATCTTTTATTGGAGATTTGATTCCGGAGTCACGAAGAAGTAAGTTCTTTAGTAATCGCAATCGCCTATTAACAATGGTAGGAATGATTTCAACCTTTATCATCGGGCTGTCTTTACAGTTTTTCCATCCTTCAAACCCATTGCCATACCAAGTATTATTTTTACTAGCCTTTTTATTTGGTTTAGTGGAAGTGTATTATTTATTTAAACATAAAGAACCAAAGCAAGAAAAGAAAGCTGTAGTAAAAAACATCGGCTTCGGATTTCATGTGTATAAGCACAAACCATTTTTATATTTTTTAGTTTGTGGTTTATTTTTTAATTTTTCTTGGCAAATGGCCTGGTCACTTTTTAGCATTTACCAGATTAAATATGCCATGGCTACCGGTTTATGGATTAGCTTATTTGCAGTTGCCAATCAAATCGCACAAATTGCCAGTTTTAAATGGTGGGGAAGAATGGCAGACAAGCATAGCAATGCGAAAATGATGATACTTGTGTCGGTCGGAATGGCTTCAGCCCCTATTTTAAACGTTGTGTCTACCAATCTAGTATACTTATTAATAGTTAACGGGTTGTCAGGTTTCTTCGTCTCAGGCACGGTATTAATTTTATTTAATCAACTGCTAGAAGTAACAAAAGAAGACAATCGAAGCCTATGTATCTCACATTACAATGTGTTATTAGCATTTGTGGCTTTTATTGCACCTCAGTTTGGGGTATATTTACTTGAAACCGCATCTATGGACATGGCCATGACGACAGCAACTGTATTGCGTGGACTTAATGCTTTTCTTTTCTTAGCCCTTTATCTTTTTATGAAAAAAGAAAAATTCAAGCAAAATACGCTTATTACGTCTAACTAACCATTGTTCTAGAATGGCTCTTTTCGGTCTATACTAACAAAAAGAGGTCGGCATATATGTAACAAGTCATCTTCATCCGAGGGTGACTATTTTCTTTCATAAGAAATACTGCATGTATATAGTTGGAGGGGGAATTGCTTGTGGAAAGGGAACGAGAAGTTGAGCAGGAAAGAGTTAATGAGATCATAAAAGTAATTAATCATAAATCAAACAAAATCTTTAAGCATCTTGAGAAAGTCGGTGGAGATGCACTCGAAATTAGACAAAACTTCTGGAATGACGTAACAGTAAATGCAGATGAAGCCGATGATTTAGCAGAAACTTTCTCAAGCATCAAACAACAAGCCCAGCTTCTCTTAGAAAGGGAACGAAGCCAGAGTCAGCTCGATAAACAAATCAATACGTTGTTTCGGTTAAAAAATTCTCCTTACTTTGGGCGCGTAGATTTTTTAGAAAACAACGAACCAGCTATCGAGTCTATTTACATAGGAATTAGTTCATTAATGGATGAAAAGGATGAAAACTTTCTAGTATTTGATTGGAGAGCACCGATATCGAGCCTTTATTACGATTACTCCCCAGGAGAGGCAAAATATATCACTCCTGAGGGGACGATTGAAGGTGTCATTGAATTAAAGCGTCAATTTCTAATTCGGAACAGTTTAATACAAGGCATGTTCGACACCGGGATTACGATTGGCGATGAAATGTTACAGGAAGTATTAGGAAATAATGCGAATTCACAAATGAAAAGTATCGTTGCAACGATTCAAAAAGAACAAAATCGAATCATTCGAGATGAGAAAAGCAAACTCTTAATTGTTCAAGGTGTTGCTGGAAGTGGAAAAACATCCGCAGCCTTACAACGTGTAGCCTATCTACTTTACCGCTATCGTGGGAAAATTTCGTCTCAAAACATTATGTTGTTTTCACCTAATCCTTTGTTCAATAGCTATGTATCTACGGTTTTGCCGGAGCTTGGTGAAGAGAACATGCAGCAAAGTACATTTTTAGAATTTCTCTTATCAAGAGTAGGTCGAAAGTTGGAACTTGAAGATTCTTTCATGCAGCTAGAAAGCCTCCTATCCTCTGAACAGATCAGTTCGTACGAGATACGAATGAAGAGTATTAAGTTAAAGTCGAGTCTTGAATATAAAAATATTCTTGATGACTATATAAAAAAATTAAACCATTCAGGCCTTCAATTTCACCCAATCGTATTCAAAGGGAAAGTTCTTTTATCAGCTGAAGAGATAACAGAAAAGTTTTATCAGTTAGATAAACAAGCAAGTATCCCAAGTCGGATGGAAGACTTAAAAGAATGGTTATTAAAGGAAATCCGTAAACACAAACGTGCAGAAGCCAAAAAAGACTGGGTTAAGGAAGAAATAGAACTTCTTGATAAAGAAGATTATTTAGAAAGCTTCAAAAAACTAGAGAAAAAAGAGAATGACGGATTTCATGATTTTGATGTAGAAGAAAAATTCTTATCAAGTGTGGTCGTTGCTAGATACTTTAAACCTCTCATTAAAAAAATCAAAAAATATCAGTTCATTAATTACGAAGAAGTATATCGAAACCTATTCTTCACTCTATCTGGAGAGTGGGAGGAGGTTGTTGGACTGAGTTTACGGCAGTTAGAAGAAGGAGTTTTAACCTATGAGGATGCCACCCCATTTGTCTATTTAAAAGAGAAGATCGAGGGAAGCAAATCTAGGCTTTCCATTAAGCATGTCTTTATTGATGAAGCACAGGACTATTCACCATTTCAATTTGCTTATATTCGTGAATTGTTTCCAGTAAGCAAAATGACCTTACTCGGTGATATCAATCAAGGGATCTATGCACATACGGATGACACAAGCTCCATTTTGCTTGGTGAGGATGTGAAAGACAAAGAAACGATTATTTTAACAAAAAGCTATCGTTCAACCAGACCGATTGTTGAATTTACAAAAGGCTTATTATCAAACGGGGAAATGATCGAACCATTTAACCGGGATGGAGAAAAACCAACTCTAACCATTTATAATAAGAAGGAAAGTCATGAACAGGGGTTACAAAGCCTCCTTGATCAACTCGTTGATGCAGGGCATGAAACGATTGCAGTAATTTGTAAAACTGCAAAAGAAAGTGAAACGGTTTATGCTTCCTTAAAAACCAGTCGCGATGTTCACCTGGTAGAAAAGGGAACCGTCTCCTTCGAACAAGGGATTACCATCATTCCAGCATATTTGGCAAAGGGTATCGAATTTGACGCCGTTATTATTCACGATGCGTCTCAACATACGTACTTTAGAGAAAATGAAAGAAGACTCTTTTATACGGCTTGCACAAGAGCAATGCACGAGCTTCACATCCTTTCCCTAGGTGAACCGTCTATGCTTTTAAAAGATAGCATAGAAAAACTACAGGCAGCCTCAAAATAGGCTGCCTGTTTTTTCGATTATTTATAACGAGTCTGCAAGCTCGAACCAGTACGTGCACAGTGTCTCAAGTCCTTTGTCAAAGTTCTCAAGATGAAAATGCTCGTTAGGAGCGTGGAAGTTTTCCGTAGATAAACCAAATCCCATCAATACGACTGGTAACCCTAATAATTGATCAAAAGCAGCAACGATTGGAATCGACCCACCTCCACGAGTATAAGCAGTAGGAACTTTGTAAATGGCTTCGTATGCTCTCCCAGCTGCTTGGATGGCTGGATGCTCGAGAGGAGTCACATATGGATGACCTTGATCAAATAAGGACACATTTACCGTCACACCCGCGGGTACATTCGCGTAAATATGCTTGGTTAAAAGATCGGCAATTTCAGCTGGATCTTGATTAGGAACTAAGCGACAGGTAATTTTCGCAGAGGCCTTAGCAGGAATGACCGTTTTAATTCCCTCTCCTTGAAAGCCACCGTAAATGCCGTTCACTTCTAAGGTAGGTCGGACGTAGGTACGTTCTCGGGCTGTAAACCCAGGTTCTCCATGCAGTTCGGAAACTCCTAACTGTTGCTTTAGTTCCGCGTCTATGTCACCTAGTGCAGCAAATGCTTCTCTTTCTTCTTGTGTAATCTCTTGAACACGATCATAAAAGCCTTCAACTAACACTTTTCCGTCAGGACTGTGGAAGGAATTCACAATCTCCACTAATGCATGAATTGAATTCTGCACCGCACCTCCATAAAGCCCTGAATGAAGATCACTATTTGCACCAGTTACATCGATCTGAAGTCCACATAATCCGCGTAGTCCATAACAAATCGCTGGCTTTCCAGGCCCTTGCATACCGGTGTCTGAAATCACTATCACATCAGCCGCCAACAGCTCCTTATTCTCTTCAACAAACTGAGGAAGAGTAGGGCTTCCAATTTCTTCTTCTCCTTCGATACAAAATTTAAAATTTACAGGAAGGCTACCAGTTGTTCTTAGAATCGCCTCCACTGTTTTTATATGCATAAACACTTGGCCTTTATCATCACTTGCTCCACGAGCGTAGATTTTGTTATCACGGATATTGGCTTCAAATGGAGGAGTATCCCAAAGTTCAAGCGGATCAACTGGCTGAACATCATAATGTCCGTATACAAGTACAGTTGGCTTTCCTTCTTGTTTTAGCCAATCTCCATACACAACAGGATGGCCGTTTGTTTCATATACTCTAACATTTTCCATACCGGCATCCTCAAGTGCTTTGGCCGTCCATTTTGCTCCTTCTTTTACATCATCTGTATGCTCAGGAAGGGAGCTAATACTTGGTATGGCCAAATACTCGGTAAGCTCTTCTAAATGTTTGCTTCGATTCACAGTTAAATATTGAAAGATCTCTTTGTTCATCACTCATTCTCCTTTAATTAAAACAGTTCTTATTAGTATTTCGATAGACGAAACGAAAAATCCTTCAAAAAAAATCATGGGTATATTTCATAATATTGGTAGAAAAAATATGGTGGAAGTAGTATAATGGTGTAAAATTACACAAAAAGGAGGATATGACAATGAACTCCGTTACAAAGGAGCAAAGGAAACAGATCTTTCGAGAAGAGCTTTATTTTTTAAAAGAAGAGCAGTATATTTCTCATACCATCTACGACAATGTAGTCGAAGCGTACGAAAGGTACTCCCATATAAGCACTCAGAAAGAAACGATAAAAAAAATAAAGTCAACACCTGTTAACACAGAGGTTACCAAGCCAGAGAAAAAAATAGCTATCCGTGAAAAGAAGAAGAAAACGCCTGAGCAATTGCGTGAGAGAAATATCACTTGGTTGCTTAACTTAGGGGTCATCTTGTTACTGATTGGTGGGTTGTATGTGGCGACTAGCAACTGGGAGACAATGTCCAGTTGGATGAAGGCTGGTGCCATCGGTCTGGTTGCTTGCTTATTCTACGGAATGGCTTATATATCAAAAAGAATTCTTCATATCAACCAAACAGCTTTTGCATTTACCGTACTGGGAAGCTTATTTCTACCTATTTTCCTGCTCTCTCTTGGCTGGTTTCAGCTATTAGGTTCATATTTTTCTTTTACCGGTGAGGGAAGATACTTTCTAGGAATGGTAAGTGGCTACATACTGGTACCAGTTTATATATTTTTAGCTAAAAAGATTTCTTCTCGTCTATTTGTTTGGTTTGCGGGAATGGCTTTAACAATGGGTACTGTGTTCTTCCTCACGGCACTTCCTATTCAAAGAGATGGATTTTACTTAGGAATGATTTTGTACCATGCAGGGTTGTTAGTGGTCCATTTTTATATGAAGAAGAAACCTTCTTTTACTTTGTTTACGAAAGAAGTACTTCCTTTTTTCCAAGCCAGCTTAGTACTGACGACGGCTTTTATGCTGCTTCTATTTAATAACCCTGTTTTCTATGGAATGAACATCATATTAACTTCCGTTTTATATTTATCGATGGTATTTGTAACTGGGCACAAAAACTATCATTTTGTTTTTACCTTATTTTTGGTTTATGGAGTATATCAGATTGTGGAGAACTCCATCCTACTAACAGTTGGACCAATCTTTTATGCATCAGTAGGGTCATTTCTAATAGGCATACCTCTATTTTTACAAGGAGGAGTTGAATGGAAGAAAATCTTCTCGATGACAAGTGCAGTGGTTTCACTTATTGCTTTTGTTTTTATATCAGCCAAATCCTTCCTCGTCAACTTTGGAGATCCCACACTGGTGATGGTAATTTCTTATGTGATTCTTGCTGGTAATTTTTATTACTTAGCTCTTTCTGAAAAAAAGCAGTGGTTTAGGTATGTTACTTCTAGTTTTTTAGTTGCCACTTTATTTGAATGTATGATGCTTGTTCATAAGGTCGTCATGTTTGATTCTTTTCTCCCATTGTTTTCTATCGGGTTCATTCTTTTTGTAGTTTTTGGTTCTATACTTCCTTCTTTAATCCGCCAAAGTTCTAGAGATGTAGGGTTGGTAGTCATGCTTTTACCACTTCTTCCGTCTTGGCTTATGTATGACTGGTGGGAAACAGGGGTGATGTTTGGACTTTTAGCTCTCTGCTTTATCCTTGGTAGAAGAGTGGAGGAACGTTCCATTTATCAAGAAACGATTTCTTGGATCATTCCTATTTGTTATGCGTTATCTACGGCTGCCTTTTTCGAGGAAGCTAAGGAATGGTTCCACTGGAGTAAGGAAGCTGTGGGCCCTGCTCTGAATTTTATCGGAGGAAGTGTACTTCTTCTCTTAATCGGAAAAACAAAGAAACCATCCTTTCTTATGTCACAGGCCTTCTATTTGGTAGGAATTCTTTATTCATTTAGTTTGCCAGTTAATGATTTTATCAGAGTCTTTATTCTCTCTGGCGGAATCGCTGTCTCGTATCTGCTTTATCAACAGACAAAGCAGAAGGCCGTCACTTATTACGTGACTCTTTGCTCTCTTATTGCCTATATTTCTCTTATATATGCGGTACATGAAAGCTCTCGTTTTCCTTTATGGTTAGAGGAAGAGCAATGGGTGATCGGAGGAGCGATTTTGCTCGTAGTAAGCTATGTCATACGAAGACAAAACTTGGAACTGTCTACTAGTTTCTTATACACAGCTCATGTATATTTACCAGCAGCCTTGCTACTAACATTCTTTGCCTTTAATAGTGCTGGCATTTGGAGCTTTGTAGTTGCTACTATGCTGTATGGCGTGAGTGTTAAGCTCGTAAGCAAAGAATGGTTACTAAAAACTCTTCTTTACGGCTGTTATGTAAGTTTATTTGTTTCTATCCGTTTATTTCTTGCTGAATTGAACTACACAGAGTATTCCTTTTTCGTGACAAGTATCTCTATAGTGATATGGTGGGTAATTAGTACCGAAGAATGGAAGGAGAGAACATCCCTTTTTCTTGTTCCATTTTCAATTTTCGGAATGCTCTCCATGTTAACATCGTATCCTTTTGGTGAATATACGTATCTTTGTCTAATGCTTTATGGGGCAGGACTATTGTGCCTTATACACCAGAGAAAATGGGATTTCCTCGTGTTACTCCCATTGATTGTCATGCTAGCAGGCAGCATTCAGCTTTCTTATGTTTCAACCTTACTCGTTCCAGAGAGTACAATGGTACTTTTCGCGGGTCTCGGCTTGAGTTCCTTTTTTGCAGGTAGAAAGTTTTATAAAGGACTATTCGTGTCAAATGCAAAACTTCCATTTCTTTATTTTGATGCATATACAGTTACAGGTTTTCTGTACGTTTTATTTTTATATACCTTGGAAGCAGAAGGGCTTCTATTTAGAATCTTACCTGGCATCCTTATATGTATGTTTTTGTGGATGCAGCAAATGCGAGTAAGTACAAAGTTAACTTGGATTCCAAAATTTTTAGCAGGCGGTTATTTACTAGAGCCTTATTATCAAGTGCTTAACCAACTCACGATCCCTGTTTTGTTCGAGAGGGAGTTATATGTTTTACCATTCATCCTACTTGGAATTTATCTAGGGCGATGTGTGAAGGGGGCATATTCCACGCTTATTCAAAGAATTCAATGGGGAATATTGATCGGAGTGCCATTATTACTTGTTCAAGATGGTTTACAGAGCAATACCGTGTATGATGCGATTATTGTTGGAACCCTTTCTCTTCTGTCGATAGTGGCTGGGACGATGCTTCGAATCAAATCGTATTTCTTCGTAGGCTCAGGTGTCCTGCTACTTAATGTCGTCTTACAAACTAGACCATTTTGGGGAAATCTACCGTGGTGGGCATACTTGTTACTAGCCGGATCCTTGTTAATCTCTTTGGCTAGCTATAACGAATGGAATAAACAAAAGCGGTCAAAAGGGGAGACACCAAAGCTTGAAGAGATCAGAAGGAAGATTCTGTTACGATTAAAAACGTGGAAATAATATTCTAATGTTTGTTTTTTCTACTAGAGTAGTGATATGATATAAACTGATTTTACATAAGAAGGAGATGTTCTCACAATGGCTAAAAAAGGATATATAGCAATGGAGAATGGGGAAAAAGTTGAATTCGACTTATTCCCGAACGAAGCACCAGGTACAGTTGAAAACTTTGAAAAATTAGCAAACGAAGGCTTCTACGATGGAGTTACTTTCCACCGTGTTATCCCTGGCTTTGTAAGCCAAGGTGGAGACCCAACTGGAACAGGAGCAGGCGGCCCTGGTTATTCTATCAAATGTGAAACAGTAGGAAATCCTCATAAACATGAGGAAGGCAGCCTATCTATGGCACACGCTGGAAAAGATACTGGCGGAAGCCAATTCTTTATCGTTCACGAGCCACAACCACACTTAAACGGAGTTCACACTGTTTTCGGTAAAGTAACTTCAGGAATTAGTGCAGTGAAAGCGATGAGAAACGGCGACACAATGAAAGAAGTTCGCGTATTTGACGCTGAATAATACAAAGAAAGAGTCCATGTTGGGCTCTTTTTTTGTTGGATTGCCAGGTGTGATTGGGAAGATGCGTGTAAATCGAATGAACACCAACCCTTATTCATATATTGGTACAAGCGTGCAAAAAGGGAGGGGAGGACCATGCGTTTCTTAAAGAATTTCAAAGAGTTCGCCACAAGGGGGACGGTTGTTGAGATGGCGATTGGGGTCATTGTTGGAACCGCATTTGTTAAAATGGTGGACTCATTCGTGAAGGATATTATTACGCCGCCGCTTGGCCTAATTTTAGGGAGAGTTAACTTCACAAACATGTACTTCTCCCTGACAGGAAGAACCTATATGACTTTAGCTGAAGCGAAAGAAGCTGGAGCGATAACAATTAACTATGGCGTATTTATCGGAACCATTATTGATTTTGCCATTATTTCATTCGCAACTTATTTTGTCCTTTTACAGATCGGTCGCATAAAAAATGCACCTGTCGTTAGTATACCAGTTAAGGAGTGTCCATTCTGTTTATCTAATATTCCAGCAAAAGCCGTACGGTGTCCACAGTGTACGTCTCAGTTAACGATTGGCGGGGAAGAGGAGATCGGGGAACAGAACAAGGATAGTCGAGTAAAGATTCATTTTCGACAAAATAAAAAGCGCTTGAGTTAACCATTCTCAAGTGCTTTTCCACCATTACCAAAGTAATTCGTATAGACGACTATTAACTAAATTCGTATCAATTGGACATTGTGGTGCGTCACGACCATATTGCCAACCCCAAACATTTGCTTTACATGGTGGTTTTTTCGGACGGAAGTTAGGGGCATTTCTTGCTCTTGTTGGTCCTGGCTCAGGCTCAGCACTCCACAAAATCAACTGATTGGCTACTTTATTATCCTTGGCAACAGCGGCGCAGTAAGCTTTGTTAAACTCTCCCCGAACCGGATCAAGATATAAGCCACCCTTGTAGCCGCTCGGGTACATCGCATCAACAAAACCTCTAATCCAATCTTCATCAACTTTAAAATACTTCTCTATATTGCCAAACACCACTTTGCCTTTTGGGATACTTAATCGTCTAGCGTGGTAAATCGCATTTTGTGCAACAACCTTACCTTCACGATATCCCACAGCTTCACGGAAATTACTTATTATCGGTAATAGCTTCGTACCACTATTACGAATAAAACTAACTTCTTCTCTAGTGAGTCCAGCTACCTTTCCTGGAATGGGTGCTAAATATCTTCCCCAATAGGAGGGCTTCCCAAATCCCTTTTCCACACAACTATACAGTTCCTCCGTTACCTCTTCAGCAGAGTCTACACCCCAGTAATAAGCCAATGGTCATTCTCCCTTCAACTTATGTTAACTTTAGATTATATCGGGAGAATCTTGTCCTCATTCCAAAAAAGCGTGATTACCTAGGATGATTCCAAGTAATCACGCGCTGTTTACTTATTAGCTTGGCACTAATAATATAGCGCTCAGGTGCATTGCCTAAAAAATAGAACGGGTAACAGGTTGTTACGGTCAACGTCGCTGTCGGCTTTGGAGTCATTACTGTTTGATCATCTGCCTCTACAATACGTATACGATGTATTTTATAGGTAAATGTTCCTTTTGTAGTTGTAACCACCAATTCATCGTCTTCCTTTAGATGACGCAAGCCTCTAAAGACGGTGTCTCGATGACCCGAAAGAATCGTATTATTATCTTCACCGGGCAAAGCACTTCGAATATAATGTCCGACTCCGGTACGCAATACTTCAATTCCGGTACCCTCATAAATAGGAAACACTTGCTCCAATCGAGGGATGTACAGTTCGGCAAATTTCTCACCGACTGATGGTTTCACTTCGTATATTGGCCACTGTTTGTCAGAATTAGCTTCTGTTACTTCTACTGGTGGTGAAAAATTTGTTTTAACCGGTTGGACGGAAAGGTATCCTTGAAGGTAATAATATGTATTTACGGCAGTAAGGCTTATCCCAATAAGGAGTAAGCCCGCAGCCAGACACTTTATTTTCATGCTATTTAATCAGGTAAATCTTCTTTTTACGAGTAAAGTAAAGGATACCTACTCCTAATACTGTTAACATGACACCAAAAATGGCATACATCATGTAGTTACTTGCCGTATCAGGTAAGGCATTGTGGCGAAGGTTGGTTAACTCACCAGCTAAATCGGCAATATCTGTTACTTTTTCTGCTGCGTTTAGAACAAAGTCCCCGGTTAGCATTTCCTCTGAAAGCTGAACATCCATTAATAGCTCTCCTGCAGTATTGTATAATTCAACAATGAGTGACATCCCCGTAAAGTCAGTCATCTCAGATAATGCGGCAAAGGATATCGGAGTTTTTTCACCATTCGCATTAACTTGATAGAACTTTGCTTGTAAATCAAAGGCACTCATCATTTCTTCCCATAGATTTTCAAGCTCTTGTTTTTGTTCATCAGTAAGTTCTGCCTCAGGATCTATCATCATTAGCTCCTCTAGTCGTGCTCCAACTTCTTCCATCTTCGCCTCTAGCTGAAGTTCATCCAATGATTCGAAATGAGCAAATAATCTCTCCGATTCTTCTTCCGTTAACCCAATTGCTGATAAAAACGTTTCTAAGTCCTCGAGCATTGTATCATGATTTAAGGCGAAGTCAATCGTCAAATCAAGTTCTTCAATTGAAAAATGCTCCTCGACTGTCATGCCAAATTCTTCTAATAAAGCGTCTAATTCTTCACGAGTCATCCCATATTGATCGAGGAGAAGGGATAAGGACTCATCCGTAATCGGTGTTCCAATGAACTCACTTAATTCCGCAGCATTCGCAAAATCGTCTAACGTCATCTCATAGTATTCAAACATTTCTTGAAGACGCTCACGAGTAATTCCTTTATCTGCAATAACTGTACTTACTTCATCCTCTGTAACAGCTGCCAAAACGTTTGGCGTAAATACATGTAATGATAATGCGAGCACTAAAGCTATGCCAATGATTTTGTTCATGTTTATCTTCCTTTTCTTTATTTATTTCATGCGGAGATCATTTTCTTTCGTATCAAGAATAGGCCAATGCCAGTGAAGGCAAGTATAAGCCCAAGTAGAATACCTGTTCCATAAAAGCTCGCTGTATTAGGAAGCTCTGCGACTAATTCGCCAACATCAGCGACCTTTTCAAAAGCACTTAAAACAAAATCTCCTGAAAGCATAGCGTTTGTTAACTCAACATCTGCGAGTAATTCGCCACTTAAACTATGCAATTGTACAAGGAGAGCGTCACTTGTAAATTCATTCGCCTGCAATAGCTCTTCATATGATATAGCTGTTTGTGCACCAGAAGAATCGATTAAATAAAAAGTCGGAACTACCTGCATGGCATCCATCATCTTAGCAAACAAGGAGGAAAGTTCCTCTTTTTCAGAATCGGTAAACTCTGAATTAGAAGCCATCATGATTTCCTCTATTCTTGTATCGATGGCCACCATTTGATGTTGCATATCATCTGAATCGATTTTCTCGAGGTGTGCATACAGTTGATCAGCTTCTTCCTCTGTAATGCCAATTGATGCTAGAAATTCCTCTAGATCCTTTAATACTGAGAGGTGATTTATATAAAAATCCACCGCATCTGCTAATTCTTGCTTTGACTCATGTTCCTCAACCGTTGTACCATACTCACCCAAAATCACATCAAGTTCTTCTCTCGATAAATCGTAGTCTGATAATATTTCATTAACCTCCGTATCTGTCACAGCTGCATGGGCATTCAGAATTCCCAATTGCGAAAAAATAAGACCGAAGAAGATAAGCGCACTTATTTTTCTCACTATACTAATCCTCCATTTCGAAAGTATCGATAATGGTATTGTTTGTAAATTAATGAAAAAACATACTCGCTTTCCTTAATGAATGTTATTGTTTGCAATTATTGGATTAAAAAAAGAGCACCTCCTGAAAAGAGGTGCTCAAGATTGTATCAATTGGCTGCCTTACGCGAAAGTTCCGATAAAAAGTCCGACAACCAAACAAGCAATAAATAACAAAGAATAATCAACGTAATGTCTGAGTAATGGAAATAACTCATGCTAAGCTTAAACTGCTGACCAAGCCCTCCTGCACCAACAAAACCGACAACAATTGTTGTTCTCATGATCACTTCCCAACGATAGAGGATAAAGCTTAAGAACTTCGGAAGGACGGAAGGAATAACACCATATAACAAGATTTGTGCGTGACTGGCTCCTGAAGAGGACAGATGCCGGATGGGTCTTTCGTCAAGATCTTCAATAACCTCAGCACATAGCTTTCCAAGTATCCCAAAGTTATGAAGGGCTAGTGCAACAGCCCCTGGAAGAATACCTGGTTGAAAAATAAAGATGATCATCATGGCCCAAATCAGTTCCGGTACCGCTCTACTCAAAATATAGGAAGCTCGAATGAGAAGGAAAGATACCCAATGAAAAGGAGAACGACTCATCGTTAGTTTTCCATTTGCTACATTACGGGCAGCAGGGACAACCGTGATCAGCATGACAATGGTGGCTATTCCTATAGCTATAATACTCATCATCAGAGTATCATAAGACAGCTGGAGGATATGAAGCCAGCTCTGAGCCGAAAAAAAGGCTGGAGAATCTTCACCAATCCCAAGTAAGCTTAGAAAGAACTTTTTCGCATACTGACCATTTTCGTCTGTAAACAAAGTGAAAAAAGAGGCATGTTCTATCATATACAAATACAACCAAGATCCAACCACTAATGCAAAGGATATGAAAAATGATAGCAGGGAAAACCTTGAAGAACGTTTCGCTAGACGAGAACGCCATTGACTGCTCCACCCGTCTATGACGAGCACGATGGCCATCAAAAATAATACAAAGGTCCAAACTTCTTCGTAATTTAAATCATCCAATGAAAGCTGGATCTGATACCCGAGTCCCCCTAAACCAACAAAACTCATGACCGCAGAGGAACGAACGGCACATTCAAAACGGTACATGGTATAAGAGATCATATTTGCTTTTACAAGTGGAAAGTAGCCGTAAAATAACAGCTGCCACTTAGATGCGCCTGTTGACTGTAAGGATTGAATCGGTTCATTTTTTACATCTGACAGCATATCAGCGAAGATTCTTCCTAGAATTCCTCCATAAGGAATCGCGATAGCCAAAATAGCCGAGTAAGGTGTTAAACCGAAAGCAGCTACAAACAGCAACGCCCAAACCAGCTCATGAATAGCTCGAAGGAAACCAAGAAATGCTCGAAAAAAGCTATTACTCAATGAAGAAAACGTATTCTGAGAGCTTTGTAACACACCTGAAGCCAGAACCCCAAAAAGAACAGCAATGACGATGGCAATGGTCATTCCAGCCACCGCATAAGTAATCGTCACCCAAGCAGAATCAAGGGCGAGAAGAAGAATGTCAGGAGAAAGATCAGGGTGTATCATCGCCTCAATAATCTGAAGGAAGGTTGTACCTCCACCTGGATGAAGAAGCGGCTCCTTCCAATCAATTACACGTAAGCTCCATAAAAACACAAGAACTAAAATAATAGTAAGAAGGTTTTTTTGTTGAAATAGAAGACTCTGTTTCATTCCCTCGTCTCCCTCAGTTTGTATAACTCTTTTAGGTGACGATCCGTTAATTGGTCAACAGAAAGATCGAAAGCCATTCCACCTTCTCTTAGACCAATGACTCTAGTAAAGTATTTTTTTGCATAGTCAACTGAATGAAGACTCGTAATCAGTGTTTGTTTTTCTTCTTGAACTAGCTTTGTTAATATGTCTAACACATCTTCCGCTCGAGCAGGATCTAGAGATGCCACAGGTTCATCTGCTAAAATAATTTCGGGTTGTTGCACGAGCAATCTAGCTAATGCCACGCGCTGCTGCTCACCACCAGACAATGAACCGGTTTGCTCAAATATTTTATGACCCAATCCCACTCGTGATAGTGCATGTTCGGCAATTTCCTTCTCTTGAGGAATCACTAGTGAAAGAACAGATCTGAATAAACTCCAGTCAGCAAGTTTCCCAGCTAAGACGTTATGCACAACAGGGAGAGCATTCACTAAATCGAACTGCTGACGAATAACACCAATTTTTTTGGCACGTACTTTACGATTTCGATAAAATGAGGGAGCTTGCCCATCAATCATTATTGTTCCTGTTCCACTTACATTTGACAAAGATAGTACATTTAAAAGCGTGCTTTTTCCCGCACCACTCGGGCCAATTAAGGCAATTCGTTCACCCTGTTTAATGAATAAAGAAAGGGAAGATAAGGCTATCTTCCCGTCAAAAGAGACTGATACATCTTTTAATTCGATGATGTTTTGACTGGTCTCCACATCTACACCTCTATTTAATAATACCGATTTGTTTTGCCACTTTTTCAATGGCTTCGTAGTTTTCATTTTTTGTTTCAATAAACTTATCCGTTTGGAAAAGGTCCAATATCGTTTGCTGTTCACTATCCATAGAAAGAAGGGCATCTGTTATTTTTTGCTTTACGTCGGAATCGTATCCTTCAAGCGTATTAATTGTCCAGTGATAATCGTAGTAGGCAGGGGTCGTATAAAATACATCTACCTTGTTCGTGTCGACTTTTCCTTCTGCTACTGCTGCTTCCCAAACTGCTTCGTTTAGTGCGCCTGTTTGATAAGCACCTGATTCTACTAGCTTATAAGTTTTGTCGTGAGAACCGGAATAAGATGGTTTGCCGTTGAAATCTTGATCGGCATCAATCCCTTCTTCCATTAAATAATATCGAGGCATTAAATGTCCAGAAGTTGAGCTTTCACTACCAAAAGTAAAGCTTTTTCCTTTTAACTCACTTAATGATGTTAATCCAAGTTCTTTTTGTGCGATAAAAACAGAGTGGAATTCTTCATCACGAGGTCTTTGAGCGATGGCTTCCGCGTCAGGAACTAGGCTTCTTGCTTGCACACCCGTTAAACCACCAAACCAAGCTAGTTGGATTTCTCCACGTTCAAATGCAGTAACAAGCGCTGCGTAGTCTACAGATGGTACGTATTCAACCTCTAAACCTGTTTCAGCAGAAAGGTAGTCTGCCACTTCACCCATGCTTCGGCTTAATACCGATACATCCTGGTCAGGAATGGCACCAATCTTTAGGGTTTGTTTCGTAGTTTCATCTTGATCTACGGTTTCTTCCTTTTCCTCCGCACAACCACTTAGAAGACCGAGTAGTAGAACACATGTTAGAAAAGATAATAACTTTTTCAATTTTTTTTCCTCCAATCATAAATAAATACTTTTTATGTAGAATAACAACCCTCATAAGAGGAGGATCGTTATTTATATTAAATTAGTTTGAGTTTTTTCAAGTATGACTTAAATTATCAAATGTAAGTAACATTTCTAGCCTTTCAAGTAACCTTACAAAATCTCATTTTCTAATCATACTAAAATTTTAAGTTTTACACTACTCATTTATTGTAATAGGAATACTTTATCCATTTCGGGTAAGTAACTCACATAAAATTTGTCCACGCACTATGCACATCTGAGTGAAATATGCTAAAGTAATAACTATAAAAACCTTTATTTTTCAACGCTTTAACTACATAACAACTGTCTTTTTCCAGTGGACAGTTGTTTATTTCGAAACAATTTTGCAAGGGGGATGAATGGAATGTCAAGTAAGAAATTAGCCGAATTTTTAACGGTAAATCTCGAAGATCTAAAGGGGAAGGGTCTTTATAACGTCATCGACCCACTAGAAAGTGCGAACGGTCCAATGATTACAATCAACGGGAAAGAGCTTGTAAACCTCTCCTCTAATAACTATCTGGGACTTGCAACCGACTCTCGTCTAAAAGAAGCAGCAACTGAAGCCATCCAACAATTTGGAGTAGGAGCGGGTGCCGTACGAACCATCAACGGAACGTTAAAGCTTCACATAGAACTTGAAGAGAAATTAGCTCAATTTAAACAAACAGAAGCCGCCATTGCATATCAATCAGGCTTTAATTGTAATATGGCTGCCATATCAGGAATTATGGATCAAAAAGATGCGATTCTTTCTGATGAATTAAACCATGCTTCCATTATCGATGGCTGCCGCTTATCACGGGCAAAAATCATTCGTTATAACCATTCAGACATGGATGATCTTCGTTCAAAGGCAAAGGAAGCAACAGAGTCAGGACTGTATAATAAAGTAATGGTCATTACGGACGGGGTATTTTCTATGGATGGTGATATTGCCAAGCTTCCTGAAATCGTTCAAATTGCAGAAGAATTTGATTTGATTACGTATGTAGATGATGCGCACGGTTCTGGTGTTCTTGGAAAGGGTGCAGGGACGGTTAAGCACTTCGGATTATCCGACAAAGTAGATCTACAAATTGGAACTTTATCAAAAGCCATTGGAGTGGTCGGAGGATATGTGGCAGGGAAACAAGATTTAATTGACTGGTTGAAGGTTCGCAGTAGACCGTTTTTATTCTCCACCTCTTTAACTCCGGCGGATGTGGCTGCAAGTATTCGTGCCATCGAGTTGTTAATGGAAAGCTCGGAACTGAACGAAAAGCTTTGGAAAAATGCGAATTATTTAAAAGCTGGCCTTGTCAAATTAGGCTTTAATATCGGTGACAGTGAAACACCCATTACTCCATGCATCATTGGTGAGGAAGTAAAAACTCAGGAGTTTAGCAAGCGCCTTTATGAAGAAGGTGTGTACGCCAAATCGATTGTTTTTCCAACCGTACCAAGAGGGACTGGAAGGGTAAGAAATATGCCTTCCGCAGCTCATACAAAGGAGATGTTGGACGAAGCGCTTGTCATCTATGAACGAGTTGGAAAAGAGCTTGGAATCATCTAGAGAGTAAGCATAATTGGAGGAGAAACATGAAACGCATTTTAATAACGGGGGCATTAGGGCAAATCGGTTCAGAGTTAACCGTTAAATTAAGAGAATTGTACGGCGCTGACAATGTGGTGGCTACAGATATTCGTAAAAATGAAAGCGAAGCGGCTTTAGGTGGACCTTTTGAGGTTGTAGACGTGACAGACGGCGCTAGAATGCTTGATGTTGCGAAGAAGTACAAAACAGATACCGTTATTCATATGGCTGCACTTCTTTCAGCAACAGCAGAAGCCAATCCTGTGTTTGCTTGGAATTTAAATATGGGTGGCTTAATGAATGCTTTAGAAACTGCTCGCGAGACCAAGAGTCAGTTTTTTACTCCGAGTTCAATTGGAGCATTTGGCCCAACAACTCCGAAAATAAACACCCCTCAAGACACTATACATCGTCCAACTACGATGTACGGGGTAAATAAGGTCGCGGGTGAACTGCTCTCCGATTACTACTATCATCGCTACGGAGTTGATACGAGAGGTCTCCGCTTCCCGGGATTAATTTCTTACGTAACCGCACCAGGTGGAGGAACGACTGATTACGCAGTAGAAATTTATTACAAGGCTCTTAAGTTTGGACAGTATACTTCTTATATTAAAGAAGGAACGTACATGGATATGATGTATATGCCAGATGCTTTAAATTCCATTATTGATTTAATGGAGGCGGATTCATCCCAACTTATCCATCGAAATTCATTTAATGTGACAGCTATGAGCTTTGCACCAGAAGAAATTGCAGCTGAAATTAAAAAGCATCTTCCACATTTTACAATGAAATACGATGTAGACCCCATTCGACAAGGGATAGCTGACAGCTGGCCGGATTCAATTGATTGTACCGCTGCCAAGGAAGAATGGGGATTTAAGGCGGATTTTAATTTAGAGACAATGACCATCGACATGCTGGATAAATTAAGAAAGAAAATGATATAGAACGGGGAAGGGGCTACCCATGTTGGCAGCCCCCATTTTTATCTGTTTTTAGTTACTATCTTACATAAATAAGCTTGTCGTTCTTTTCCACAACTTGACCAATGATAGTATATCTTGAATCAAGCGAGACATACTTCTTTGCATCTTCCAATGGAAGGGCAATCAAAAGTCCACCCGATGTAATGGCATCACAAAGGACCAGCTGTTGCTGTATGCTTATGTCGGTTCCATACTCAATATCTTTTTCAAGCCATTTGTGATTGGACTTAGAACCTCCAGGAACTATCCCTTGCTCAGCCAGCTCATATGTGCCATCAAGAACTGGGACTCGCTCTAAATCAATCTCAAAACTAACATCACTTCCACGAGCCATCTCACTTGCATGACCAAGTAAGCCAAACCCTGTCACATCTGTTACAGCGTGAGGAGTAAAATCCTTCAACCGCTCACAAGCCTGTTTGTTCAACTCCGCCATAAGCAGGGTAACTGTTTCCTCTTGTTCCTTTGTTACAACAGCTCGCTTAATTCCAGTAGTCATAATGCCCACACCAATTGGTTTCGTTAAGACAAGCACATCACCATGAGTTGCACCAATATTTTTCCAAATTTTATTCGGTTCAACGATTCCTGTCACTGAAAGTCCAAATTTAGGCTCTTGATCATCAATAGAGTGACCTCCGATCGTTAAGGCTCCAGCCTCAACTACCTTATCACTCGCACCTTTTAAGATCTCAGATAAAATTTCAGCACCCAGCTTTTTGACAGGGTAACCAACAATATTTAATGCCGTTTTCGGTGTTCCACCCATAGCGTACACATCACTCAACGCATTAGCTGCTGCAATTTGACCAAACATATATGGGTCATCAACAATTGGTGTAAAATAATCAATTGTTTGAATGATGGCTAAAGAATCGGTTAACTGGTACACCCCTGCATCGTCAGACGTTTCATGTCCGACTAATAGCTCCGGTGTTCTTTTTTGTTCAGGTAAAAGACGCAAAACTTGCGCTAAGTCCTCAGGACCAATTTTACAGCCTCAACCAGCCTTTGTAGAAAGGGAAGTTAGTCGTACTTTTTCTAACTCGCTCATCATTACTCACCTCCAAAAAATAGTATACAACCTATACGGAGGAAAATCACTTTTTTGATCATTTCCCCACAGGACATTTAAAAATTTTGTAACCTTGCGAAAACTAGTAACCCTGTAATAAAATAGGGTAATCACAAAGAAATGAAAGTTTTGTGAAATCTTTCTGCTGAAAATGGAGGAAGCTAAGATGTCTTTTGAGGTAAAAATAGAGTTTTGCATGATGTGAAACTACGCACCAAAAGCCGCGAGTTTCGCGGAAGACCTGTTTAATCATTTCCGTAAGGACATTACGAAACTAGAGCTCATACCTGCCTCAGGCGGGGTATTCGAAGTTACGGTAAATGGAGAAAAGTTGTATTCTAAAGCTGAAACGGGGGTATTTCCAAAAAGCCCTGACATTATCACGAAAATGGAAAGCTAAAATATAGCAACAAAGCCGTCTTGTAAAAGACGGCTTTTCATTTTAAAAGAGAGGCTACCTCTTTATCTCTATTAGACGATTCATCGGTGCTAACGTTTTTTCCTTATTAATAGAAATCTCTAGTAATTGATCCATTTTGTACGCACCAACCTCATGTTCTCTCACATCAAATGGCCAATCCACCTTTCTTGAGCGAATCTTTCCGCCGCAATTCACAGAAATAATAATCGTATTCTCCTGAAGCGCAACGGTTGTATCAGTGGATTGTTCAGGAATATCTGCTTCGATAATAAACTGAGTTCCTGATTCAAATATATCTATGCGAAAAGCAGTTTCGTCCAAAAAGGTTGTAAGCGGGTCCAAAAATAAGGCTTCTAACCATTTGTCGATCGACTGGGAGTCAGAATTCTTTTTTGAAGATGTCATCGCTGTGTTCCTCTCATGTATTTAATAACTGTTATTATCGTATGAGAATTTTTTCTAACGGTGAAACATGATATACTAAACAGGCAAAATAAGGGCTGGAGGGTTACTTTTGAAGGAGTTTGTACGATATATACCACCAATTCATGAGCTTCAAAAAAATGCTCGTTTTTCTACACTTACTCAAACATACGGAATTGACACAACTGAAATGAATAAGATTTTAAAAAATGTCGTCAGTACCATTCGTGAGGAGTTACTATCTGGTTGCTGGGATGGGGAATTACCGGGATCTCAATCATTTTTAGATGAGCTTTTTCAAAATATAGAATATGAATTAAAACACGCTTATCAATATACGATTAAAAGAGTCATTAATGCCACTGGAACCATCTTACATACAAACCTTGGTAGAGCCCGCCTCAGCCAAAACGCGATGGATCATGTGATTCAAACCGCCCAAAACTACTCCAACCTCGAATACAAGTTAGCAGAAGGAGAAAGAGGCTCACGACATGCTCATGTAGAAGAGCTGATCAAACGATTAACCGGTGCAGAAGCAGCAATGGTCGTAAATAATAACGCTGCTGCGGTATTTCTCATTTTACGTGCTCTAGCAACTCAAAAAGAAGTGATCTTATCAAGAGGACAACTGGTTGAAATAGGAGGTTCCTTCCGAATTTCATCTATTATGGAAGAGAGTGGGGCAAAGCTCGTTGAAGTAGGAACTACAAATAAAACCCATTTGTATGATTTTGAAAATGCGGTTAGTGAAGACACAGCAATGATTATGAAGGTACATACAAGTAATTTTAAAGTAATTGGATTTACAAAGTCAGTTGAAACTTTGGATTTGGTGAATTTAGCAAATCGTTATAATTCTGTTATTTTTTACGAAGATTTAGGTAGCGGTGCACTATACGACTATAGTCAGCATGGAATTGGGGAAGAACCCGTTGTTTCTGATGTTCTTAACCTAGGGGTAGACATTGTCTCTTTTAGTGGGGATAAGCTGCTTGGTGGACCACAAGCAGGGATAATTGCTGGTAAAAAGATATTAATCGATCAATTGAAAAAGCATCAACTTGCTCGTGTGCTGCGTGTAGATAAAATGACATTAGCTGCTCTTGAAGGAACTTTACTAGATTATAGTAAAGGGAAAGAAGCGATTCAAACCATTCCCTTGGTACGAGATTTACTTGCCACAGAAAAAGAGTTAAAAATACGAACTCATCAGTTTATCGACCGTCTAACACAACAATCAAGCGGATATATCCTGACCAGCAAAGAGGCAACTAGTCAAGTAGGGGGAGGGACCATGCCAGATGTGGAGCTTCCTACTGTAGTTGTTCACATCAAAAGTAAGTCCATGTCCGCAGAAACGCTAGCTAACCGACTACGAACCGAAAATACTCCTCCTATTGTGGCACGTATTCAAAAAGAAGAACTGCTACTGGATTTACGAACGGTGACAGTAGAGGAAGAGGATACTATTATGGATGCGCTAGTTTCCATAGATAAGATGATGGCAAAAGAGCTGTAGGAAGTGACCTACAGCTCTTTAATTTTTCACATATCATGTCCCGAGTTATGCTTTTGTCTCGTATGGTTACGGTTTTTCACCTTTTTTGAACCGCTAAGAGGCTCTGGTTGACTACCGTTATTGTGACCTTTTGGTGCATTTTTACGCATGTCTTTTCCGTCATTTTTGTTCATTTTCATCCCTCCTATTGATAGGATGGAATGTGCAAGATTTTTTATACCGAATATTTTTATCGTTACCTGCACAATTTAACCTCAAGTAAATAAAGAAAGGAGAGGCTTACATGCCTTATAAAGAGGATAAACAACATGCATTTTTAGCTGCACAGCAAGGCGTAAATGAAGCGCAGGAGCTGTATAACGATATTGTTCTAGACAGTGCTAGCTATGGACATCAATTAAAGCACTTGAAAAAAGAAGTAAACGAAGCCTATGCACAAATAGAAAATGCACTTGAGGTGGCGTCAGAAACCCAAAGAGCGCAGCTGGAAAGATTTCAACAAGATTTACAATCGATTGTATCAGAAGTCAATATGACTGAGTAAAATAGATAAGCTGACCCGAGATGATCGAGTCAGCTTTTTTCCACTATTGATTTTTCTTTCTCTTTTTATTATTTTTCTTTTGCATTTCTGTTAATGGTTCATTTGAAAATTCCTCGTTATAACCAGTGCCAGCTCCTTGAGCGCTAGCCGCGTTCGTGGTTGGAATTACATGGTTTGCCTTTCTTTTTGCCATTTCTATCACCTCCACTGATATTTTCACCAAAATGATATGGAAAATACCGATAACACTTCCAAAAGCCCTAAAGTGTAAATAAGGACACTATTTTTCCACCATAGCTTTACCTCAAGCCTTTTTAGTTCAAATAAAAAATACACATCCATGTACTCATGATTTCAATGATACAAAACAAGGCAATAGGAAATAACATAAGCTCAACTTATCAAAAACAATAACTTTCTTGTTATTTACTTATATAAAAGGTTGTATTAAGATAATATTGAAAAGAAAAGTTTGAAAAAAATTCATTTTATTCACTTTTCGACTATCAAACTATTGGTATATGAACATTGTAATGGGGGTAATTCATATGTCTACTCAAGATGTATTCCAATCCCGTAAGTCCTTTGAAATCGACGGGAAGCGCTATCACTACTATCATTTGGGAGCTTTAGAAGAAGCAGGAATTGGAAAAGTTTCTAACCTGCCATACTCTATTAAAGTATTGCTAGAGTCAGTTCTTCGTCAGTATGATGGCCGTGTTATTACAAAAGAGCATGTTGAAAACTTAGCAAAATGGGGAACAAGTGAAGTAAAAGAAGTAGATGTACCTTTCAAGCCTTCACGCGTTATCCTACAAGACTTCACTGGTGTACCAGCAGTTGTTGATTTAGCATCTTTAAGAAAAGCAATGGCTGATCTTGGTGGAGATCCTAACAAGATTAATCCTGAAAAACCAGTTGACCTAGTCATTGACCACTCTGTACAGGTTGATAAATATGGAACAGCTGATGCACTTCAAGCTAATATGGACCTTGAATTCGAACGAAACACAGAGCGTTATCAGTTCCTTAGCTGGGCTCAGAAAGCATTTGATAACTATCGTGCAGTTCCACCAGCAACAGGTATCGTTCACCAAGTAAACCTTGAGTTTTTAGCAGGGGTAGTACTAACTACCGAAAATGCTGATGGTGAAATTGAAGCGTTCCCAGATACATTAGTTGGAACAGATTCACACACTACGATGATCAACGGTATCGGTGTTCTTGGATGGGGTGTAGGTGGTATTGAAGCAGAAGCAGGAATGCTTGGTCAGCCTTCATACTTCCCAGTTCCTGAAGTAGTTGGGGTTAAATTAATTGGAGAACTTCCGAACGGTGCAACCGCTACTGACCTTGCCCTAAAAGTAACACAAGTTCTTCGTAAGCAAGGCGTAGTTAACAAGTTCGTTGAATTCTTTGGACCAGGTGTGGTTTCACTACCATTAGCTGACCGTGCAACGGTTGCTAATATGGCTCCGGAATACGGTGCAACTTGTGGTTTCTTCCCGGTAGATGGAGAAGCATTAGAATATATGCGTTTAACTGGCCGTTCTGAAGAACAAATCAAGCTAGTTGAAACCTATTGCCAAGAAAACGGTTTATTCTTCGATCCAGAATTAAACCCTGTTTATACAGATGTAGTTGAAATTAATCTTGCTGACATTGAAGCGAACCTTTCTGGTCCGAAGCGTCCACAAGACTTAATTCCACTATCTCAAATGAAGAAAGAATTCAATCAAGCGATTACAGCTCCTCAAGGGAACCAAGGCTTCGGTTTAACAGAGTCTGAAAAAGACAAAGAAGTAACCGTTACTTTCGACAATGGTGACACGACTGTTATGAAGACGGGCGCTGTGGCAATCGCTGCGATTACGAGCTGTACAAATACTTCTAACCCATACGTATTAGTTGGGGCTGGCTTAGTGGCGAAAAAAGCAGTTGAGCTTGGTATGGAAGTACCTAAATTCGTTAAAACATCTTTAGCACCTGGATCAAAGGTTGTAACAGGTTATCTTTCAGATTCTGGCTTACTTCCATATCTTGATCAATTAGGTTTCAACCTAGTAGGGTACGGATGTACAACATGTATCGGTAACTCTGGACCTCTTAAGGATGAAATCGAAAAAGCAGTGGCAGAAAATGACCTTCTAATCACATCAGTTCTCTCTGGTAACCGTAACTTTGAAGGACGTATTCACCCACTTGTAAAAGGTAACTACTTAGCTTCACCACCACTAGTTGTTGCATATGCACTTGCTGGTACAGTAGATATCGATCTTCAAAACGAGGCGATTGGAAAAGATCGTAACGGAAACGATGTATTCTTTAAAGACATTTGGCCAACTACTGCTGAAGTAAATGAAGTAGTAAAACAAACCGTTACACCTGAACTATTTAGAAGAGAATATGAAAATGTGTTTGATGATAATGCTCGTTGGAATGAAATCCAAACTAGCAATGACTCTTTATACACGTTCGATGATACGTCAACATATATCCAGAACCCTCCATTCTTCGAAGGCTTAAAGCCAGATCCAGAAGAGGTAACACCTTTAGCTGGATTAAAGGTAGTAGCGAAGTTTGGTGACTCTGTCACAACTGACCATATTTCTCCTGCTGGTGCTATCGGTAAAAACACACCTGCTGGAAAATACCTTCTTGAAAACGGAGTAGAAATTCGTGATTTCAACTCTTACGGGTCTCGTCGTGGTAACCACGAAGTAATGATGCGTGGAACATTTGCAAATATCCGTATCCGTAACCAAGTGGCTCCTGGCACAGAAGGTGGATTTACAACTTACTGGCCAACTGGCGAAGTAACTTCTATCTATGATGCATGTATGCAGTATAAGCAAGATGGAACTGGCCTAATTGTTCTAGCAGGTAAGGACTACGGAATGGGTTCTTCACGTGACTGGGCAGCAAAAGGAACAAACCTTCTTGGAATCAAAACGGTTTTAGCTGAAAGCTTTGAGCGTATTCACCGTTCAAATCTTGTATTAATGGGTGTTCTCCCACTTCAATTTAAAGATGGAGAAAACGCTGATACACTTGGCCTAACTGGTAAAGAAACAATCGACGTTCAAGTGGATGAAAATGTTAGACCTCGTGACCTATTAAAGGTTACAGCTACTTCTGAAGATGGAAGCAAAAAAGAATTCGAAGTTCTTGTTCGTTTCGACTCAGAAGTAGAAATTGATTACTACCGTCACGGTGGAATTCTACCAATGGTTCTTCGTGAAAAATTACAAAACTAATTACTCAGACCGTGTGGCATTTAGCTGCACGGTTTTATTTTATAAAAAAATAGTTGCTCAAATACAGAATATTGTTAAAATATAATAGCAACCAATAACAACATTAAGAGGAGCAAAAGATGACTACTAACTTTATTCAATCTGTTACTTTTGACGACCAAGGTCGATTGCATATTCTAGATCAAACGAAACTTCCACATATTACTGAATTTATTGAAATTCAAACCGTAGAAGACACATGGGATGCCATTAAACAACTAAAGGTTAGAGGAGCACCGGCGATCGGAATCGCAGCCGCATACGGACTCGTATTAGCGGTAAAGGATGCACCGGAAGGCAACTTTGATTCTTTTTATCAAGTTTTCAAAAAGCATCTCGATTACTTAGCTTCATCCAGACCAACGGCAGTGAACCTTTTCTGGGCATTAAATCGTTTGGACGAGCTTGTGAAACAACAGCAAACTCAACCAATCAGTGAGATCAAAGCCTCTTTAATAAAAGAAGCACATAAAATCCGAAATGAGGATGAAGAGCTATGTCGTGCGATCGGAGAGCATGCCTTAACTCTTCTTGAAGACGGAATGACGGTTCTTACACACTGTAACGCTGGTGGGATTGCGACAGCGAAATATGGTACAGCCCTTGCACCCATCTACTTAGCTAAGGAAAAAGGGATGGATATTAAAGTGTTTGCAGACGAAACTAGACCGCTTCTTCAAGGAGCGCGTTTAACCACTTGGGAATTGATGCAGGCTGGAGTAGATGTAACCTTGATTGCTGATAATATGGCAGCGATGGTCATGAAAAAGGGAATGGTACAAGCGGTAATTGTCGGCTGTGACCGTGTGGCTGCCAACGGTGATGCAGCTAATAAAATCGGAACTTACGGAGTGGCATTGTTAGCAAAAGCTCACAATATTCCTTTTTATGTTGCCGCACCAACGCCAACGATTGATATAGATACACCAACAGGAGAAGATATTCCAATTGAAGAACGTGGTTCAGAAGAAATCACTCAAGCGTTCGGAATTGAAACAGCTCCTCAAGGCGTGAATGTATTTAATCCAGCATTTGATGTAACTCCACATGATCTTATCACGGCAATTATTACCGAAAAGGGCGTCATTAAAGGTAACTATAGTGAGGAATTAAAGAAATTATTTAATTAATTTGAGTAAAGAGAGCTCCTGTAGCTCTCTTTTTCGTTACAAGGTGCTGTATTTCTTATTAGTGGGTATAACTACATACATTACGGTAAAGATAACTTTTAAAGAGAACAAGTCTATCTTGAATATGTTTATGAAATTATTTATTTAATTTACAAGGAGGGAATCATGCTTAAAAAAGTAACGTTAGCGATCTTCCTATTATCCTTTGTGACGATTACTCTTCCTCATACGATGGCGGAAGCAGCCCCAGACAATCTCCCAGGTTTACGGGTAGGGGAGAAAGCTCCTGATTTTGAGCTTAAAACCCTCGACGGAAAAACGGTTAAGTTATCAGATTATCGTGGAAAAAAAGTGATTCTTAACTTTTGGGCAACTTGGTGTCCTCCTTGCAAAGCGGAAATGCCTGATATTCAAAAGTACTACAATGAAGCAGATGACAATGTAGAAATATTAGCAATTAATATTGACCCTCAATACGATGTAAAGAAGTTTGTACGTGAAGTCAATGTTACATTTCCCGTCTTATTAGACAGCAATGATGAAGTTAATACCATGTATAGAATTCTCACCATTCCCACTACTTATTTTATTGATGGTACAGGAATCATTCGTAGCAAACATTTAAGTGTCATGACAATCGAGATCATTCGTGAGCATATCAAAAATATGTAATCTGCCTTTCAAGAGGCAGATTATTTTTATTGCAAATGCTTGCACTTTATTAAATTTTCAAAAAGTTGTAATAATTTCACGCACTACCGGGCATAATGACTGTTATAATAGTGATAAGGATGGTGAAAAAGACATGAGAAAACCACGAAAACGCTCTTTTGAGGAACTAGTGGCTGAAAACAAACTTCAGTTATTACGTGATCGAGAGGCTTTAGATAAAATTGAAGCAAAGCTTGAAGAAAAAAGATTAGGTAAAGCGGAATAAGGGAAGGATTCCCTTACATGTTTCTCTTCAAAAAAGCTGATACTTTTTAATGAGGAGGGATAGTGATGGGAAATCCAAAAAGAAATTCCAAACCTTTTGTTCCAAGTCACCTCGGAACTCAACCACGTGGGTTCAGTGGCAATAATGGTAAAAAAATGAATGATACATCAGGCAAACATGCACAAGTCATTCAAACCAAAGGCGAATAATAATTAATAACAAACCCGTCGACTAGACGGGTTTTATTTTTGAAAAGAGAACAAAGAAACACCATTCGTTTCCTCTTGTATTTCTGATTTAAAAAGGCAAACCTATCTTTGTAACGCACTCTATAAGATTAAAGGAGGAATTAACCATGGTCAAAAACAAACCAAATCCTGATGATAGAAGCGATAATGTCGAAAACATTCAATCGATTATTGTTCACACTATTGAGAATATGCAAGAAGCTGAAGCTGCTATGGAACATAGCAATTCTAAAGATGTTGCTGAAATTGAAGCAAAGAACGAAAGACGAAGAGAAGCACTTGATGCCCTGCGTTCTGAAGTGAAGGAAGAAGCACAAGCGAGACAAAATGGATTTACTGAATAAGTAAGGCAAAGAGGCTGTATACGCAGCCTCTTTCTTCATGCCTCGAGATAAATATGGTAATATAGAGAAAAATAAAGATAAAAAAGAAGTGATATTATGGAACAACAACTAGAACTACATACCTTGACACCTGAAGTCATTACTCAATGGGAA
>WTKE01000024.1 GCA_011524525.1 Bacillus sp. (in: firmicutes)
GTGTATAAGAGACAGCACTTCCATATTTATATGTAGCTCCCTTTTGTAACAATTTGTTCATAAATTAGTAACAAATTGTTAACATTTCACCAAATAACAGTTATAATAGTCCTTGGTCATTTGGGTAATAATTCCTAGTTTGGCTACTATTTTACTATTTTTCGTAAGGCGAGGGGGGTTCGAATTGAACGGGAGGAAAGTAATAAATTTACTAATGATCTTCACAATGGTTTTTTCAATTGTTGTGAGCCCGTTTTCTTCACAAACCGCGAAAGCAAGTATGATGCTTTCGGATGCTGAGGCAGTTCAGGTGAA
Source organism: Bacillus sp. (in: firmicutes) (assembly GCA_011524525.1). GTDB lineage: Bacteria > Bacillota > Bacilli > Bacillales > Cytobacillaceae > Robertmurraya_A. The sequence goes on from WTKE01000024.1 coordinate 316, forward strand.
TAACACCATCCGAATTTCTTGGCACACCGACGATTTTATCGGTGAGGATTTTGTGGATTTTAAGCTAATTAAGAATGGTGAATCGTTTAAAATTGAACCTGTTGTTGTTCAAGAACAGGGTTCACCAGAAGACAGTGTCTTTATAACGGATTATTCTTATATTGTTGCAGATATTAACAAAAGCACGCAATATACATATCAAATTGTAGGAATCACGAGTTCAGGTGAGGAATATTCAAGTGCTGAATTATCGTTAATGACTAGCGATTTTGAGGATGTTGATGCACCAAAGGTTAGTTCGGTTGAATTGATGATTGGTGGTCAAGCCATTCCTGCTGTCCAAACAGCTGAGAATGAATATTCTGCTTCTATTAAAGGACTGCAGGACACGGACATGTTTACTGATATTAGCATCAACGCTTCTGCAGATGCAGCAAATGCGACATTTTCTTTCCTAATGAATTCTAAAACATTTGATTTTACTAACGGTTTGGCTACAGCGAATATTAGTGAGATTCTTGGAGAGCTTGACTCTCAACAGGACGGGGTATCCGTTGGTAAATTAAAAGAACAAATGAGCCTTTATGGCGGTAAGATTTCAGGAACTCTAGTTGACTACTCAGGCAACGAGCGAGAAATTGTTCTTCGTGTTACGGAAGAAGAGGTTAATGAGGTAATAGTCGAAGAGCCAACAACAGAGCAACCAGTTCCAAATGAGCAAGATAACCAAGAAGAAGCAGGGGACACTTCAAGTCAAGTTATTGATTATATGGTTATTGATATCAGTGGGATTGGCGTTCAACCAATGGAAACGGGGGATAATCAGTTTACACTGAATATGGAACATTTCCTGGATCCTGCGTTTACGATCGGATCTGCATTGGAAAATGACGACTCGGTGGTTAACGATTTTACATTGTTCTCTTCTGAAAGTCCTTCAGAAGCATTGATTTCTTATAATGTATCAATACATTCTGTTGCTTTTACAGATGGAGTTGGAAGTCTATCGGTTAAAGAGCTACTAGGTATTTCTGATAGTGACGACTTAACTCTAGGAGAGTTTAAACAGTTTTTTGCTGATCACGGAGATGGAGATATTTCTATTACAGTAACTGAGCAATCAGGTGCTACAAAAGAAGTGACTTTATCAATCGTTGGGTCAGAGAACTTGAAAACAGTTGAAATTCCAGATGCTCAATTAGAAAGTGTTGTTCGAAATCAATTGGGGATTAATGAAGGTGCTCTTACAGTAGCTAACTTAAAAGAGCTTGTTTACCTATATGCTCAAGGTGAAGGGATTACAGACCTAACTGGACTAGAGTATGCAACCAATCTTGAAGGGTTAGACGTAAGTGCGAATGACATTACTGATGTAAGTCCAATTGCGAGTTTAACTAATTTAACCTCATTAACATTATGGGGTACGCAAATTTCGGTTATTAGTGGTTTAAGTTCATTAACTAATTTAACCTATTTAGATTTGGAAGATAATCACCAACTCGTGGATATCTCTCCAATTGAAAGTTTAGTCAACCTTGAAACACTTCGATTAAGTTATAGTGCTGTAACCGATATTACGGATGTTAGTTCGCTAAGTAACTTAAGAGAACTTTATCTATATGGATTATCTTTAGATTTATCAGAGGGTTCTGCAACTAGTTCGACAATCAACGATTTACAATCTCGTGGTGTGTCCGTCTATTTTGATTGGATGCCTGAATACCCTGATTATGAGGAATATCTTTCTATTTACTATTCCAATGAGGAACTAACTCACAATACATTTGAATTTGGCTGGGATACATACGGGGATTTTGAATCGTATGATATCTACTTAGATGGTAATCTAGTGGAAACTCTTTCAGCAGATTCAACCAATTATGTATTAAATAATCTACAACCTCGTAACACATATCAACTTGAAGTTAGAGGGAATCTAGTAGATGGAAGAGTAGTATCTTCTAGTACTGAAATTACTACTTCTTGGGCTCCGGAGGATTTACAAGAGGTAAAAATTCAAGCGGTAAATGAAAATGACGAGCCACTAACGAATGGTTATGAATACTCTATTAGTGGTACAGATGAAACAAATCTTGATTTCTTCCAATATGGTTATGTGAATGGGGAAGGATATTTCCAGTCATGGGAATATGACACTCTTAATCTCCCAAATGGACATTTTGATGTAATTATATATGATCCAGAAAACTATAATAATTCAACGGTTTATTCTATTGAGATTGTAGAGGGAGTTAATTACCTTAAGAATCCTATTTCATTAACATTTAATGAGAGTGAGAACACTTCTGAACCATTAAATGTCAAGGTAACCAATGTAACAGAAGATTCGATGACTTTAGAATGGATAAATCAGTCTAATGTCTCTAGTTACGAGATATACGTTTATAGTGAAACAGATTACTATGAAGGGGGCTATGTTTCATTAGAGAGTGGAACAACTTCCTATACCTTCACTAATCTTTCTCCAGACACTCGCTATCATGTACAGCTCAATGCTGAATACTCTAGTGGTCTTTCGTATGGAGATTATCTTGTAGTAAAGACACAAGGTGGGGTAGTTGAAGGAGAAGATGTAGCATTTACTGATGCAAACTTAGAGCAAGTCATTCGTGAAACATTAGGAATTTATTCTCGTAATCTAACGACAGCTGACTTAGAAGAATTAACGTACCTATATGCAGATAGCCAACAGATACAAGACTTAACTGGGTTAGAATATGCTGTAAACCTAACAGGATTATCCTTATATAATAACGAGATTGTTGATATCTCTCCTTTAAGTAACCTGACATCCTTAGAAAGTTTAGTGTTATGGAGAAATAATATCGTTGATGTTACACCTCTAAGTAACCTAACACAGTTAATGTATTTGGACTTAGACGATAATGATATTGTTGATGTAACTCCATTAGCATCATTAACAAATTTAAGAGACTTATGGTTACACAACAATCCGATTGTTGATTATACGACCATCGAAGAGCTAATAGCAGCTGGTGTCAATGTTTATTATAATGGCCAAGTTTACGAAGAATCACTATACGTTAACGTGGCGGATATAACGGAAAGCTCCGTTTCCATTGATTGGTCTATTTACAATCAATCTGAAGAGGTTGATTACTATGAAGTAAGAATTGGAGATTCAGTATTCGATGTAGGACAGGATACCCTTTCTTATGACTTTAGTGACCTAACACCGAATACGTATTATGAAATTCAGGTAGATGCTCATTATATTGATGGCCGTGTTCTTTCAGGCTACACATCCGTTTGGACAGAATATTCTACCGACCAATTAAAGGATGTAAATATTCATATCGTAAATGAAACTGAACAGTCTCTAGAGAACTATGAGTTTTCTATTGAAGGAATTGGAGAATCTAACAGTGAAATTTTTGAATATGGATATATAAATGAAAGTGGAGAATTTAAGAGTTTTTATAATGACGAACCATTTTCACTTCCTGTTGGTCAATATGAAGTAATCTTATATGGTCCTCCTGGGGAGTTTAGTCACTACAGTACTTATCAGTTCGATGTGCTAGAAGGAATTGATTATATTACTGAACCAATTGAATTAATCTTTAATGGTTTTGATGGAGAGATTGAACCATCTCCTAGCTTAGGTATTGAAGTCGTAAATGTTAATGATACCTCAATTGAAATTGGCTGGAACCCTATTTCTGATGTTGTGGGATATTATATATGTGTTAAAGAATACAATGAGCAAGACGATTCAAACACTTGCATTTCTGATGATTCCTTAGATTCGTCCGTTACTTCTTATGAATTTACTAATCTTGAGCCAGGAACAAGCTACTTGGTATCAGTTGAAGCGTCTTATACAGATTCAGGCTTTGGTGAAGGAATTGTTGTTCAAACCACAGGAGGTTCTGAAGGGGAAGACCCAGGTCAAAATCCTGAAGAGGACCTTGGAGAAGTAGTTACTATTCCTGACGAAGCATTAGAGAACGTTATTCGTGACACTCTATATGTTTATGATCGTGATCTTTACACAAGTGACTTAGAAGATTTAACAAGCTTGTCAGCAAGTCATCGGGAAATTACTGATCTAACAGGCTTAGAATATGCTGTGAACTTAACGTATCTTGACGTAAGTTTTAACCAGATTAGTGATGTAACTCCTTTACAAAATTCAACTAACTTAACTGACCTTATTCTTTGGAGCAATGAGATTACAGAAATCGGGTCATTAAGCTCACTAACGAACCTGACTTATTTAGACCTTGATACGAACAATATTACTGATGTAAGTCCACTTGCTGATTTAACAAACCTAGATACATTATGGCTTGCGAATAACCTTGCGAGTGACATTAGTAGTTTAATAGACTTAACAAATTTAACTAACTTATACCTGTATGGTATGCCGTTGGATGTAAATGATTCAGCAACAATGAATACCATTGAATCCCTACAAAATGCAGGTGTATATGTAAGTTATGACAGTCAAATCTATGAACCATCTATCTATGCTTATGTAGGGTCTATCTCTGATAATGCAGTTGAAGTACAGTGGTGGTCAGAAGAAATGATTTCGAGCATTGATCACTTTAACCTATACCAAAATGGGGAAAAGGTTGATTCTGTAGATTCAAATGCCTACACATATACATTTGAATCATTAGCACCTAATACAGAATACGAATTTATGATTGAAGCAGTTAACTCAGATAACGAAGTATTGGCTTCAGCATTTACGTATGCTGTAACAGAACGTGCACAAGCCGATATGGAAAATGTGGCATTTAAGGTTGTGGACTCTAAAGACGAATCAATTCCTCAAAATCTTGAATATTCACTTCAAGGATTAGGGGAAAACAACCAGGATGTATACCTATACGGTTATACTAATGGAGAAGGCTTCTTACGTTCTTGGTATACACCAGGAAAAACAATGTCTCTTCCAGTCGGTCAATATGAGCTTATTGTTTACGGAAATGGAACGTACCCATCTACAATTGAGACCATTGAAATTGTAGAGGATCAGGATTATGTGAATAATCCGTATGAAATCGTATTAACGAAGTTTGAAAAAGAAACAAAGAATGTTGTAGTAAAAGTAACTGACCAAGAAGGTAATCCAGTAGACTCTATTGAGTATCTATCCCTTTATAGCTACCCAGTGATGGAAGCATTTGGTTACCAAGATGGCCAATACTATTTATGGCAAGAGCAAAGTGATACTGGAGAATTCACAATTGAAAATGTCGTTGTGTCTGATCAATTCAAGTATCAATTGAATGTACAAGTACCAGGCTATATAACGTACAACAATGCTGAGGTTTCAGTGGATTCTTCAACAGATGTAATCGAAGTAGTTGTAGATAAAGGTGTATCACTAACTGGAACAGTTGTTGATGCAAATGGTAACCCACTATCTGGGGCTTACTTTAACGTATACGGTAATCAAACCTATGCATATGGTCAGTCTAACGCTCAAGGAGTTCAGTTAGGCGGACTACATCAAGAGAACTTAACAGTAGATATCTCTATGCAAGGTTATCAATCTCAGACTCTACCTGTTACTGCAGAAGACTTTGTTGAAGGCACTTTTGATCTAGGAGAAATCGTGTTACAGTCTGAAAAATATGTACACGGGAAAATCCTAAAAGAAAATGGTGAGCCAGCAAAGAATGTCTATGTGTACCTTTACGAAGAAGGTAGTGCTTGGAGTACTGGCTGGGCAAGAACAGATGCGAATGGATACTTTAAGATTCGTAATGTAGTAGACGGAAGCTATGTGTTAAAGACCGACGCATATAATCTGCCTAATGTAGAAGTGGAAGTACAACCTCAACCAGATGAGTATGTAATTACTTTAGCAAAACAGGGTGAAGGAAGCTTCACAGGTGAAGGAAATGGATTTACGGCTTCTAAGCAAACAGTCGTCCCAGGTAAATCACTAGACTACCGATTCAATTACAAAAATAACGGAACAGCTACCGCTGAAAACGTAGAAGTATCATTCAATCTTTCTACTGATGTGGAACTATTAGCAGATTCCATTCTTTTAAATGGACAAGCTGTTACATTGGATCGTGGAAAAGTGGTTATTCCAAGTGTAGCTGCTGGAGAATCAGGAACAATTACGTTCAAAACGAATGTAAAAGAAACAGCCACTCAAACGCTTGTTTCGAATGCAACTATTTCTCTAGGTGAAACTCAGAATACGTACACGGCGACAACAAACGTACTGTTTGTTACATTAAACGCACCAGAAATGACTGCTACATCTAAAATTAAGGTGTATGGCAATGCAAAATCAGGTGCAAAGGTAGAAATTTATGATGGTGATGTATTATTAGCTCAAACAACTGTTGATAGTCGTTGGTGGTATGCGGATGTAACATTACCAGTAACAACAGGAGAAAATAGCTCGCATCAACTAGTTGCAAAGGTGACTGAAGGTGAGCGTGCAACATACTCTCAACCAGTAACTGTTTCATACGAGCCAAACATCCCAGAAGTAACTGATGTAAAAATTTCAGCTGGATGGAATCAAAACATTACAATTAACCCGAACACAGGTGTAGTTACCTCAGCAATCGTTGAGTACACGCCTATTGATGTGAAGGTTCAATTTAGTGGTGAGGTAGATTCAGCTAAGATTAGCTTCCTTGGGCAAGAATACGACCTTACTAAGGACGGAGACCATTATATTGGTGGAATTCCTAGCACATGGAGTTCATATGGGGAGCAAATGTTAGAATTAATCTTCACAATTGGTGATCAAGTGATTAAATTACCTCTTATGGAAGTAATCGTTCTAATTGACCCATCCGGGTATGTGTTTGAAGGAAGCATGGAAAATCGATTACAGGGAGCAACAGCAGTCGTTGAGCAATCTGTAAACGGAAGATGGCAACAATGGAATGCTGCATTCTATGGTCAAATCAATCCTCAAGTAACGGATGAAGAAGGTCGCTATGGATGGGATGTTATCCAAGGTGACTGGCGTGTTATTTTCAGTAAAGAAGGCTATGACACATACACAAGTCGTACCGTTGTCGTTCCTCCAGCTGAAACAGAGTTAAATGTTCCATTAGTTAGAACATCAAAACCGGTAGTAGATTCAATTTTACCTGCATTAAATGCTGCAGATGTTGCTTTAGATAGTGCAGTAGAAATCGAATTTGACCGCCTCATGAATGTGGAAGATCTAGATTCGAAAATTAAGGTGTATCAAGGTGACCAATTAGTTGAAGGGTCATTAGACTACGAAACGCTAAATGGTTATAAAGAAACTCCAGGAAAACCAGGCTATTTTGAAGAGGATGCAACTAAGCAGCTCACCCAGAAAATTGTCTGGAAACCAGCTACCAACCTTGATTCAAATCAAGAGTACCGTGTAGTCGTGGAGCAAGATGTAAAAGATTACGCTGGTAAAACACTTGAAGCTAGCGTAGAATCAACGTTTACAACTATTGAGGTTGAAGACGAAGATAATGGTGGAGCAACACCGGGTGAAGACGACCAAGACAATGGTGGAGCAACACCGGGTGAAGACGACCAAGACAATGGTGGAGCAACACCGGGTGAAGACGACCAAGACAATGGTGGAGCAACACCAGGAGAAGACGACCAGGACAATGGTGGGGAAACACCAGGAGAAGACGACCAAGATAATGGTGGAGAAACACCAGGAGAAGGCGACCAAGATAATGGTGGAGAAACTCCAGGTAAAGATAACCAAGGCAACGAAGGTCAAACACCAGGTCAAGGTAACCCAGATAAAGGAAATCAAACTCCTGGTGGAAATACCATAAATCCAGGTAACACAAACAATAACTCAAGCAAATCAAATGTAACTGTTAAACCAGTGATTAATGGAAATAAAGCTACCGTTACTGATGAACAACTTGAAGATCTTACAAACAAAGGAACACTCTTTGTTGATTTGCAAAACAGTAACACCTCTGAAATTGCTGTTGAATTTACAGCTGATCAGATAGAATTACTAAAGGATAAAAAGGCAGAAATCCAAATAGCTAATGGAGATGTTACTTTATCAATTCCAAGTAGTGTTTTAACAAACGGAAATGAAAAAACAAGCATCCATATACTAAAGCTTAAGGATATTCAAAACGCACTAAGTCCAGTGTATGACTTTACTATTACTCAGGGTGGCCAAGTGATTAGTCAGTTCAGTGAAGGTGTTACTCTAACATTTAACGTGGACGACACAAGAGTAAGTAATCCTGATAATGTAAAAGTATTCTACTGGAATCCGACTACAAGTAAGTGGGAGCTAATTGGTGGTAGCTATAGTAATGGAGTTGTTACAGCTACGACAAACCACTTTAGTGTTTATACTGTATTTGAAACAACTAGTGAAGAAGTTTCAAGTCCTGGAAAGAGCTTGGTTCCAGTTCAACAAAATGGACAAGAGCTTCCAAATACAGCAACCAATTCTTTCAATTGGTTACTGGTTGGACTAGCTATTCTACTTGTAAGCTGTGCAGCACTTTTTGTCTTACAAAGAAGAAAGATGATTAACTAACATTGAGAATAGCCCTCTTGCTTAGGCAGGAGGGTGTTCTTAATGAATGTAACAGTTGTTATAATAAGTAAATCAAGTTATAAGGAGTTATTACAGTGAAGAAATTATTTTTTATCTTACTTGCTAGTTTATTATTGATTACCGGATGTAATTCTAAAGAAGAAACGACAACAACATCCGAAGAAGATAAGACCGTTGAACAATACCAGGAAGAAATCAAGGAATTAAAAGTAGAGAATGGCAGACTAAAAATAGAAAATGCAAAGCTTGAAAAGAAGGTTTCTACATTAGAAGCTAGCATGAATCAAGAAAGCAAATAATCCGGGACTAGTTAGAGCTAGTCTCTTTTCTTTTTCGGATAATAAGGAGAAATGCTTTAACGTCACCAATTCGACACAATTTTTAACTGTTTTTCAAGTTTTAGCAGGAGTTTCCGAGGGTAAAATAGAAGTATAAATACATAGTCTTAATTACCATATTAAGACGGTGGTTATTTTTAAGATATGCTTGGAAAAAGTGGCGTAGGACAAGCTGCTCTAAGCATAACAGTAAGGTAACCAAATTTGTATAATGTGAAGGAGGAGTTCACTTATGAATTACAACGTTCGTGGTGAAAACATTGAGGTAACTCCAGCAATTAGAGAGTACGTGGAAAAGAAGATTGCCAAGTTGGAAAGATATTTTACTGAGACTCCTAATGCAAATGTTCATGTGAATTTAAAGTTGTACAATGACAAGCGATCCAAAGTAGAGGTAACGATTCCAATGGCGAATTTGGTACTTCGTGCAGAGGAAGTTCATGATGATATGTATGCGGCGATTGATCTAATTACAGACAAGTTAGAGCGTCAAATCCGTAAGCATAAAACAAAAGTGAACCGCAAATTCCGTGAAAAAGGGAACCTGAATGAATTGTTTGCTTCTCCAGTCGAAAATCAAGGCGGCGGTGTAGCAGTAGAAGAGGATGAGAGTGATTTAGAGCTTGTTCGTCAAAAGAGCTTTGATCTAAAGCCGATGGACAGCGAAGAAGCTATCCTTCAAATGAACCTACTTGGCCACAGCTTCTATGTGTTTACTAATGCTGAAACCAACCGTACCAATGTTGTTTACAAGCGTAAAGATGGCCGCTATGGCTTGATTGAAGCTCAATAATAATGAAATGCCTACTCGTTTAGATCGAGTAGGCATTTTTTATGGTCATGATATTAGGTTTGTTGCAACTTTCACCGAGTTTCTTGCAAGTTTGACTCAGTTTGTTGCAACTTCGATCGGTTTTGTTGCAACTTCCGTGATTCGACATACATTTCGGGAGAATCCGACAACTATCAGAAGATCATCTACAACCGAAACTTCGCCAATTCCTTCTTCATCTCAACAGTAAGTTCCTGCAACTGCTCCATCTTCTCATTCACCTGCTCAAACGCCTGAAGCTGCGCATCTGTAGAAGCACTGATTTCCTCCGTCCCAGCGGCAGTTTCCTCGGTAACCGCTGAAATATTCTCAATCGCAGAAATAACTGAAGCACTCATGCTGCTAGAAGTTTTCATCCCCTCGACCAACGCATCCAATTGCTCATTGATTGCCATCACGTTCATAGAAATCACTTCAAATGAAGATTCTGTTTCCTTCATAGATGACTGCTGTTGATGCGATAACTCATAACCAAGCTCCGTTGCTTCCACAATCGTCGCAATGCCTTTTTTCATATGGCTCACCATCGTTGTGATATGTTCCGTTGCCTTAGTGGAATCGTCTGCCAGCTTACGAACTTCGTCTGCGACAACAGCAAAACCTTTTCCAGCCTCACCCGCACGTGCCGCTTCAATGGCCGCATTTAAGGCTAACAAATTCGTTTGATCCGCGATTTCACGTACGGAACGTGCTGCTTCTTCAATTTGTCCTGCGAACTGTGTGAAGCCCTCGACGGATGTTTTTATATGATTGGTTGACTCCGACAACTGTGAAGCCAGTTCAACTTGTTTTTCTAACGACACTCGACCGGTTTGAACCGAATCCAACGCAGAAGACCCAGCTTGTGAAGATTGCTCTGTTTTATCCTGAACGCGAGAAAACTCTTCGTTCATTGCACTCATAGAACCAGCTGTGGATTGAATATCTTCTGAAACGGATTGGCTACCACGAGCGAGCTCTTCTGTCGAAACAGCTACCTGGTTGCTGATTTCACGCAAATTCACCATATGTCCAGATACTTCAGCGGTAAAGCCCGTCACTCGTTCTCCGACTTGTTCAATTGATTGAACGGTTTGTTTTACATTCGAAATCATTAATGCAAAAGCAGATTTTAGCTGATCCAGCTCATACGAACTATCTTCCTTCACTTTATCCACTTCAACCGTGAGGTCTCCGTCCGCCACTTTGATCGCATAATCCACCACTTCGCTTAACGGTTTAGAAATACGTCTAGCCAAGAACCAAGTTGAAAGGCTAGATAACACTATCAATATAACAATCGCAATAATAGAGAATAAAACAACAAACTGAATTTTCTTCTCTGTTTGTTGAAGCATTTCGTCGTACCATTCTCCAGTCAGTTTATCCAACAGGTATACATCATTTAAAACACCCGAAATACGAATCGATTGTCTTTTAATCGCCGAAGGGTCGTTACTTCCAAACCCTGCATCCACCTCAGAAGTTAAGGCGTCAAATTTCTCTTGTACTTTCCCTAGCGTTTCTTTCTGCTCAGCCACTCGAATGACTTTGGTAAGTGCCGCCATTTGCTCATCAATGTTCTGTAATTGTGACACAGCTTCTGATTTGTTTGCTTCACTTTGGTTGAATGTATAATTCGAGAGTGCTTGCTTGGCAACTACCAGCTCTCCTTGAATACCTTCCACCAATAATAAAACCTGTACATCATCCTTAGCGGAGCTTTGCATGCTCACCAGCTGAGAAATCATAAATCCAATAATTAATGTTGATAATAAAAGTGGAATGATGGCGATGATGAGTAAGCGAGATCTAAGTTTCATGTCATTCCCTCCTTATTCCATTGGGACCGTGATGTCGCCCGAAATGATTTTCTCTTTAGCTTCCTTAAGCTGGCTTTTCTCAGCGTCTGATAGTTGTACGACACGAATGTCCGCTAAGCCAACGCCGTTTTCAGAAAGACCGAGAACATATGCGGAAGAACCAATTTTTCCTGTATCCTTCAGTTCTTTAGCGATATCGTACACGGCCACGTCAATATTTTTTAACATAGAAGTGGTAACCGCCTTTTCAGCTACGAAAAATTGATCAGAGTCCACACCAGCTGCTAACTTCCCTAGCTTTTGAGCCGTCTGAAGTGCGCCGAAGCCAGTGAATCCTGCTGCCGGGTAGATGAAATCCGCGCCAGCTGCGATTTGTTTTTCAGCAATCGTTCCACCAAGTGTCGCGTCTCCAAAGGAATTCGCATATTCGACCAGTACTTCGACATTCGGATTAATGTATTTGGCTCCTTGTATGTAGCCTGCTTTAAAATGATTCACGACAGGCACATCAAAGCCACCGATAAATCCAATCTTTCCTGTGGTGCTCTTCATTGCAGCGACCATTCCTACTAAGAAGCTACCTTCATACTCTTTAAAAGTAAGGGATACAACATTTTCAAGCTCTGAAACCTCATCTATAATCATAAATTGCTGATTTGGGTGTTCCTTTGCCACTTCCTCCAGCGCTTCCTTAACAGAGAAACCAAGACCGATAATCAGGTCATATTCTTCCGCGACAAGTTCGGTTAGTTTTTCTTCGAAGTCCCCATCTGGAGCTTCTTTGTAGTCAAATAAAATTCCAAATTCATCGCGAGCACGTTCTAGGCCGCGGAATGCCGAATCGTTAAAGGACTCATCTCCAAGTCCACTATCTGATAAAAGAATCCCAATTTTGTATTCTTTTTCTGTTTGTGTTTTTTGTGCTCCGAGTGAACATGCGCTTAAAACGTTCACGACTAGGAACAATAAGAATATTCTTTTTAGCATGTTGCTGTCCTCCTCTAGGTTGTACATACCTCTTATGTATCGGACAAAATTCGACAAGTTTAAGTAAAATGTTTCGATTTTGTGAATATCTCGAATTCCGAAATAAACGGTTAACGAAAACACATAAATTTGGTATGATGAAACTATCTGAATTTTTATAATATAGGAGGAATGTTATGAAGCACAGACAGTTATTTATTGCCTTCTTCCGCTCAGGAATTCTGGGCTACGGTGGGGGGCCATCATCAATTCCTCTGGTAAAAAAGGAAGTTGTCGATACGTTCAAATGGATGGATTCGGATGAGTTTGGCGATATTTTGGCTCTGGCTAATGCCTTGCCAGGGCCGATTAATACGAAGATGGCCGGTTATATTGGGTATCGTGTGGCTGGTGTGTTAGGACTATTAAATGCTCTTTTTGCATCAATCTTACCGAGTATTTTTTTCATGATTATCTTGTTAAATGTACTCAATACCTACAAAGACGAACCATGGGTGCGAGGCATGTCGATGGCGGTGGTGCCGGTTGTTGCAGTTATGCTTGCAACATTAACTTGGGATTTTGTTAAAAAATCGTCGAGTTCAACTCTCGGTTGGGGTTGGACGCTATTATTTGTGGTGATTAGCCTTGTGTTACTTCAATTTTTAAACGTACATCCTGCAATTATTATATTTGCTTTATTATTAAGTGCGTTATTGAAAAAAGATCAAGGGAATTCAAAGGAAAAGGAGAAGACGTCCGCATGATTTATTGGCAATTGTTTTTGGCGTTTTTTATTCCGGGAATTCTCGGTTATGGTGGAGGACCGGCTTCGATTCCGCTGGTTGAAAATGAAGTAGTGGATCGATATGAGTGGTTGTCGGTTAATGAATTTAGTGAGGTGCTGGCGTTAGGGAATGCACTGCCAGGGCCGATCGCAACAAAAATGGCCGGGTATATTGGCTATGAAGTGGGCGGGATTTTTGGAGCCGTGGTTGCCGTATTTGCTACGGTAGCACCATCGTTAATTTTAATGGTCACTTTACTCGGTTTATTAATGAAATATAAAGAATCACCAAAGGTTAAGCGACTCACCGTATTGGTGCGACCAGTCATTGCCGTCCTATTAGGGGTGATGACGTATGATTTCTTTTTCTCCTCATATGAAGGAGCAGGCATTTGGCAAACGGTTGGGATTGGTGTCATTGCCTTTGTGTTGATGGAAAGGTTGAAGGTTCATCCTGCCTATGTAATAGCGGGAGCGCTTGTTTATGGTGGGGTATTCTTGGGATAAGTCAGGATCAGTAGCACATTCCACAAGCTGGTGTTGCTAGCGCAACAAAGGCTTGCTTCATGTGCTACTGACCTTATTTTAGGGAGGTAGAAACATGACGTTTTCAATCGTAGGCTATGATCCAAAGGAAAAAGAATGGGGTATTGCGGTACAGTCGAAGTTTCTTGGTGTTGGAGCTGTGGTGCCGTTTGCGAAGGCTGGGGTAGGTGCTGTTGCGACGCAGTCTTATGCGAATACGGCGTATGGTCCAGAGGCATTCCAGTTATTTTCAGAAGGAAAGTCAGCAGAAGAGGTGATTGAAATCATTACCTCACGTGATGAGGACAAGGATCTCCGTCAGGTTGGAGTGATTGATGCGAACGGGAATGCGGCTACTTTTACCGGTGAAAAATGCTATGACTGGGCCGGTGGAATCACCGGAGAGCATTTTGCCGTACAGGGGAATATATTAGTGGACGAACAGACGGTTCAAGCGATGGCAAACACGTTTCAAGAGACAAGCGGAACACTAGCTGAACGCTTGCTTGCCGCATTAAATGCGGGGCAAGAGGCTGGCGGTGACAGTCGTGGTCAGCAATCAGCGGCCCTATTAGTAGTAAAAGAAGCGGGTGGTTACGGTGGTTACAATGATCGTTTCATCGATCTTCGTGTCGACGACCATCCGGAGCCGATTAAAGAACTGATACGTGTGTTTGGTTTGCAGCAGCTATATTTTGCACCTCCTAGACATGAGCGTATGGCCACGATCGAAGGGCATGTGAAGGAAGAGTTGGTTGCACATTTAAGACGTCACGGATATTTGGAATTGTATGTGGATGAGGAGAGCGTTCACAAGGCTTTGACTCGTTATATACATACTGAGAACTTTGAGGCGCGTGAGTTAGAGCGTGGGAAAATTGACTTGGACGTACTTGATTATATGAAAAGGCATTAGTTTTATTAGCAGGGCACTTCTTGAAAACGGAGAAGTGCTTATTTATTTTGGAAAACACAACCTATTTTCTACCGAACCGCTTTTGTATTCAGCCAGAATCGTTTACACTAAAGGGTAAGAGATTTGGATAAAGGTAGCCGATTTTAACGTGGAAACAAGCTATTATGTGCTTGAAATAAGAATACAAGCTCTTTTTTTACAAATGGAATCTATTTTGCTATGTATTGTAGCTCAGGTTAAGCGTTTTTGTTTTAGAAAAGAGATTTGATAAAGAAGGAGAACCGAATGGCAGCATCATATAACCGAAATGCACCATGTACATGTGGGAGCGGGAAAAAATATAAAACATGTTGTGGCTTAAAAGAAGCCATTTCCATTAACTCACTGATTGAACGTGAGATTGAGCAAATTCAGGCAAAAATCATCAGCGATGTGGATTATATGTACGGTGATGAAATTGACGAGGATTTTGACCGGTATGTTCTTCCGGCGCTGGTGGACGATGAAAAGGAAATTGAATTTTTTGGTTTTATCCACACGGTGTGGTTTGCTCTTTTTAAACTAGTGGATCAAAACAGAACGTTTATACAAGACTTCATCAATCACCGTGATAAAACGGTCACAAGAGCGAGTTTACGAGACATCGTCGCTTCCTGGCACAGCCCTCGCCCGGTAGCAGGGAGAATGCTTGAACTGACGCCAACAAGTGTAACGATGAAGGACACACTGACCGATGAACATCTACAAATTAAGCTTCTTCAGCCATCAGAGGTCGAGCCAAATTCCTTCATCTTTGGATTTATCGTTCCGTATCGGGAAGAGTGGATCTTTTTCCCGACCTTCTTTGACATTGAAGGGGAGTCTGATCAAAGGGATGAGGAATTTATCAAGCATGAGTTTGCTGAAAGCAAGTACGATGATCCGATCGAGTTTTTAAAAAATCAGCTTCTTTATGTGATGAACGAAATTCAGTTTTTATCGGCTGAAGTGAATATTGATAACTTCAACTGGCCACTTCCTGTTCACAAGGTGATAGCAGATCTGTTAGTACAAGAGTTTAAGAGCTATGGTTCTCCACCAGAATTAACAGGAACGGGAATCGCGCTTTGGAATCGTTATTGTCAAATCAAGCCGAAGCAGGTGAAAAATAAGTCTGTGTATGTGGCAGCTGTTCAGTATGTGGCGATGGAGGTTCATCCGTTAGTTGACCTTACGATTAATGAGTTTGCCTTAGAAACGGGCGTATCTGCTACTAGTCTTGGAAGGACCGTCAAGGACTTAAAGACCACGCTAGCTCCGGAGTTACGAGAGCTCCGATCGTTGATTTTAGAAGATTTGCAGATCGAACTGGACGAGGACGAGTATTTAAAGTAACAATAGAAGGTGTTTGTATCTCTATGTCTAGCTCCAGCGCCCAGCGACTAGTGTACTTCGCTCTTTTCCCTACGATAAGTCAACATCGAATCGCTTACGCTCTTCGTGTTTCCTTTATCTCAGTCAAAGCGCTCCAGTCCATACGTCGCTAAACGGCCGCTTCCGCTTTTCGGAGTTGGCACTACAGTCCCAAAAGTGATAAAATAATAGGTAAACATTCAAATAACGTAGTTTCGCCATGCAAACTGGCGATTTTTTTTACTAGGCTCTTTTCTAATACTTAGTTGTTATTGATCATCTGAAAAAGCCGGTATTAGGGCTTTTTCAAATTTTGAAGTTACACAATCTTAAAGTATAGAACCACATTATT
The DNA here is from genome assembly GCA_011524525.1 of Bacillus sp. (in: firmicutes). Lineage (GTDB taxonomy): Bacteria > Bacillota > Bacilli > Bacillales > Cytobacillaceae > Robertmurraya_A. Next base: position 16,792 of record WTKE01000024.1, read on the forward strand.
GAGAAAAGAGCACGATGCTCTTCGAATTACGAGTTGATGTACTTCATACGTAGAAGGATTACATATGAGAAAACAGCCATTTCATAATAGCCATTACCAAAAAGGGAGCGTTCTAAATGCTTGGAATGTTAAATAAAGTGTTTGATCCGAATAAAAGAGAACTAAAACGCCTAACCAAACTGAGTGAAGATATTGAAAAATTGGCACCAAGAATGGAAGCGTTGAGCGATGACGAGCTTCGTGCAAAGACGGAAGAATTCAAGTCTCGCTATCAAGATGGCGAGTCGCTGGATGATTTGCTTGTTGAAGCGTTTGCTGTTGTACGCGAAGGGGCCAAGCGTGTTCTTGGACTATACCCGTATCCTGTCCAGCTCATGGGGGGCGCGTCTCTTCATGAAGGGAATATTTCTGAGATGAAGACAGGGGAAGGAAAAACGTTAACGTCTACCATGCCTGTGTACTTAAACGCCTTGTCTGGAAGAGGCGTTCACGTCGTAACGGTGAACGAATACTTGGCAAGCCGTGACGCGTCAGAAATGGGTCAGCTTTATACGTTCTTAGGCTTAACAGTAGGTCTAAATACAAACGGCCTTTCAAAAGAAGAAAAGCAAGCAGCGTATGCATGTGATATTACGTATTCCACGAATAATGAGCTTGGTTTCGATTATCTTCGCGATAACATGGTTCTGTACAAAGAGCAAAAGGTACAGCGTCCGCTTTTCTATGCGGTTATTGACGAAGTGGACTCCATCCTTATTGACGAAGCGCGTACACCATTGATCATTTCTGGTTCTGCCCAAAAGTCGACAGCTCTTTATATTCAAGCGAATGCATTCGTTCGTACTCTGAAAAAAGAGGAAGACTATACGTACGATGAAAAGACAAAGGGTGTTCAGTTGACGGAGGATGGAATCAACAAAGCGGAGCGTGCGTTTGGGATTGAAAACTTATTCGACATTCGTCATGTAGCGTTGAACCATCATATCGGACAAGCGCTAAAGGCACATGCGAGCATGCATTTAGATGTGGACTATGTTGTTCAGGACGGCGAAATCGTGATCGTTGACCAATTCACGGGTCGTCTGATGAAGGGCCGTCGTTATAGCGATGGGCTGCACCAAGCGATTGAAGCGAAGGAAGGTCTTGAGGTTCAAAACGAGAGCATGACACTTGCGACGATTACGTTCCAGAACTACTTCCGTATGTATGAAAAATTGTCAGGGATGACAGGTACAGCGAAAACAGAGGAAGAGGAATTCCGCAATATTTATAATATGAATGTTGTCGTCATTCCAACGAATCGTCCAATCGCTCGTGATGACCGTGCCGATTTAATCTACGCATCGATGGACGGGAAATTCCGTGCCGTTGTGGAGGATATTGCAGAGCGAAACAGCAAGGGTCAACCCGTTCTTGTTGGTACTGTTGCAATTGAAACATCGGAATTAATTTCAAAATACCTTTCGAAAAAAGGTATTCGTCACAATGTATTGAACGCGAAGAATCATGAGCGCGAGGCAGAAATTATTGCGGAAGCAGGTCATAAAGGTGCGGTAACGATCGCTACCAACATGGCTGGTCGTGGTACGGATATTAAACTAGGCGAAGGTGTAAAAGAGGTTGGTGGATTAGCCGTTATTGGTACGGAACGACACGAGAGCCGTCGTATCGACAACCAGCTTCGTGGACGTTCTGGTCGTCAAGGAGATCCAGGGGTCACGCAATTCTATCTTTCTATGGAAGATGAGTTGATGCGTCGCTTTGGTTCTGACAATATGAAAACGATGATGACACGTCTTGGGATGGACGATTCGCAGCCAATCCAAAGTAAAATGGTATCCAGAGCCGTAGAATCCGCACAAAAACGCGTTGAAGGAAACAACTTCGATGCGCGTAAGCAGCTTCTTTCTTACGACGATGTGCTTCGTCAACAGCGTGAGATTTTATATGCGCAAAGAAACGAAGTGCTTGAGTCTGAGAACCTACGTGAAATCGTAGAGAAAATGATTGAAACGGTTGTTAGCCGCAGCGTAGAAGTTCACACACCGAGCTTTGAGGACCGCGACAAGTGGAACCTGCAAGGAATCATTGACTATGTGAACGGAAATCTTCTTCATGAAGGTGACGTAACGGTAGAAGACTTACGAGGTAAAGAGCCAGAGGCTATGACAGAATGGATTCTTGCCAAAGTGAAGGAGCGCTACGACGAAAAAGAAGAGCAGCTTTCATTCGAACAAATGCGTGAATTCGAAAAGGTGGTCGTACTTCGTGCGGTTGACTCGAAGTGGATTGACCACATCGATGCCATGGATCAGCTTCGTCAAGGAATTCACTTACGTGCGTACGGTCAAATCGACCCGCTTCGCGAATACAACCACGAAGGCTTTGCGATGTTTGAAAGCATGATCGCAGCGATCGAAGAGGATGTAGCGAAGTACGTCATGAAGGCCGAAATCCGCAACAACCTTGAGCGCCAAGAAGTTGCCAAGGGCCAAGCTGTCAACCCGAAGGAAGACGGCGAAAAAGCAGTCAAGAAAAAGCCCGTAACCAAGGCAATGGATGTCGGCCGTAACGACCCATGTATTTGCGGAAGCGGCAAAAAGTATAAAAACTGCTGCGGAAGCTTAGACTAGAGGCAATAAAAGTGGCTGGATTTTTGGCATTAAGGTGATTTTACGATAAGAATGGTCGCCTTTTAGTGAGTGTGCAGTGATTTTGGGGAGAGAAAGTTGCGATACTGAAGATTTGTTTGCGATTTTAGAAAAATATTTGCGATTTTCAGGATTTATTTGCGATTTTAGAAAAATATTTGCGATTTTCAGGATTTATTTGCGATTACAAAAATATATTTGCGATTCTCAAGATTTACTTGCGATTATAAAAATATATTTGCGATTCTCAAGATTTACTTGCGATTATAAAAATATATTTGCGATTCTCGAAAATTACTTGCGATCCAAACAATATATTTGCGATTCTCACAATATACTTGCGATTCACAACATAATCCCCAGTCCCAAATACACATAAACATAATAAAATAGAGGGTCGGTAGCAACAAATCTACCGTCCTCTTTTTATGGAAAATGATTTTATTAAAATTCTTATAGAGGTGGCACAATCATGGAATTAGCAGATATTCGTAATGAGCTTGAAAAAACAGCTAAGAAATTAGCGGACTTTAGGGGGTCTCTTTGACTTAGAAAACAAAGAGGCACGAATTGCGGAGCTTGACGATGTTATGCTTCAACCCGAATTTTGGAATGACCAGCAAGCAGCGCAAGCGGTGATTTCGGAATCCAATTCATTAAAGGACCAGGTACATGAATTTCATGACCTGTACGAAGTGTACGAAAACTTAGATCTAACATATGAACTTGTTCGTGAAGAAGCAGATGAAGAAATGCAAAATGACCTCGCGACTGAGCTAAAAGAATTTTCTGAGCGCCTAGCTCAATTCGAACTTCAACTTTTATTAAGTGAAGAATATGACAAAAACAACGCGATCCTTGAGCTTCACCCTGGTGCTGGCGGAACCGAGTCACAAGACTGGGGCTCGATGCTTCTTCGTATGTACACACGCTGGGCAGAGAAGAAGGGCTTCAAGGTGGAGACGCTTGATTACTTACCAGGTGATGAAGCAGGTATTAAAAGTGTCACTTTAGCAATCAAAGGCCATAATGCGTACGGCTACCTAAAAGCGGAAAAAGGTGTTCATCGTCTAGTGCGTATTTCGCCGTTCGATTCATCGGGTCGCCGTCATACTTCCTTCGTTTCTTGTGAAGTGATGCCAGAATTTAATGATGAAATCGAAATCGACATCCGTACAGAAGATCTGAAAATTGATACGTACCGTGCGAGTGGTGCTGGTGGACAGCATATTAACACGACAGACTCTGCCGTTCGTATTACCCACCTTCCGACGAATGTCGTGGTGACCTGTCAAACTGAGCGTTCGCAAATTAAAAACCGTGAGCGTGCGATGAAAATGCTTCAAGCCAAACTGTATCAGAAAAAGATTGAAGAACAAGAAGCAGAGCTGTTGGAAATTCGTGGCGAGCAGAAGGAAATTGGCTGGGGCTCACAAATTCGTTCCTACGTGTTCCATCCGTACTCAATGGTAAAAGATCACCGTACCAGCACGGAAACAGGAAATGTGCAAGCGGTTATGGACGGAGATCTTGACATTTTCATTAATGCGTACTTACGTTCAAAATTGAGCTTATAAAATAGGAAAAGCCTTCTAAGTATCAACGCTTAGAAGGCTTTTTTCTATAAATCACTTTCTTTTAAAAGCTGGTCTAACTTTTTATTCCGACGCTTTTCAATCTTTTTCTGCTCTCGTACTTCCTCATTCAATGACTTACTCAAAGAGACAACCATTAATACCATAATCACCGCAAATGGCAAGGCCGCAACAATTGAGGCAGTCTGAAGCCCATTCAATCCGCCACTCCACAATAACACCGCAGCAATGCTAGATTGCAGCACTCCCCAGATGATTTTCGTAGAATTCGCGGGATTTAACACCCCTTTGGACGTGAGCATTCCAAGTACTAACGTAGCGGAGTCAGCAGAGGTAATAAAGAATGTAATAATTAATAATGTTCCTAAGCCTGCTAAAATGGTTCCAAGTGGGAACTGCTCTAAAGTGATAAAAAGGGCAGTTGTCACGTCGTTGCTTACTGCATCGACAATTCCTTTGTTTTCAAAAAGCTCAAAGAAAAGAGCGGAGCCTCCAAAAGCTGAAAACCAAATGGTACCGAATAAGGTTGGGACAAGCAAGACCCCTAGGACAAACTCCTTGATGGTTCTTCCTTTCGACACGCGAGCGATAAATGTTCCAACAAATGGTGCCCATGAGATCCACCATGCCCAGTAGAACAAGGTCCATGCACCAACCCATGTTCCTTGTGTAAAAGGAGATAAGCGGAAGCTCATTGGAATGATGTTTCCTATGTAGGCCCCAATTGTAGTAGTAAAGGCATCAAATATGAAGGAGGTTGGTCCAACGACAATGACAAATAATAAGAGTCCGACCGCCAGTCCTAAGTTCAAATTACTTAAGTAACGAATTCCTCTATCTAGTCCTGTGGTAGCAGAAACCATATAAAGAATGGTAACAATAGCGATGATGATCAATTGAATCGTCGTGTTGTTTGGAATTCCTAATACATGGGAAAGACCACTGTTAATTTGAAGTGTCCCTAATCCTAGTGAAGTCGCAACACCAAACGTTGTTGCGATTGTAGCAAATGTATCAATTCCTTTTCCAATCGGTCCCTCGACCCTTTTTCCCAGTAGAGGACGAAAGGTTGAACTAATTAGTCCAGATTCACCTTTTCTAAACTGTGAGTAAGCAAGTCCAAGGGCGATGATGCAATAAATCGCCCAAGGATGGAGTCCCCAGTGGAAAAAGGAGTATCGTAACGAATAACGAGCGGCTTCTGCTGTTTGACCTTCAGCCAGATCGAGCGGTGGATCAATATAATGAGTGATTGGTTCAGCTACTCCCCAAAAGACTAGTCCAATCCCCATCCCTGCGGAAAATAACATGGCGAACCATGAAAAGTACGAGTATTCGGGCTCATCATCATCTTTCCCGAGCTTAATTTTTCCATATGGGCCAAATGCTAGGTAAGCAGCAAATACTAAAAAGATAAAGGCAGCTAATAGATAAAACCATCCAAAAGTCCCCGTTGTAAAGGCGAGGGCCGCAGTTGCAGACTCTGTCAAGTTTTCTGGAGCGAGTAATCCCCATAAAACAAATAAACTAATAATAAAGACGGATATGTAGAATACCGAGCCTAGTTTCTTCTCTTTCACAGAATCATCCTTTCTACAGTTCTTTCTCACATAGTATATAATCTTTCTATTAATTCATGCGTTTGTCAAGGAATTAGGAATGGCTGGAAAAAAAGCAGGCAAATTAATACGAAATGCCCTTGAAGGATAAAGGGATTTCAAAAATAATAGAGAAAGTATCAAGAATTTTGTGAAGAAATAGGCACAACGCTAGTTTTTTGATATCATAATGAAGGAATGTGATTGTGCTGGACCGAGGTGAAAAAATAGTTATGATAAGCGAGCAATCTATGCTCTATTTAACCGACAAACTCCGCAAAGAGGATGAACTGGTGGAGCTAAAATATGAATATTACAAACGACTTTTACGTGATGAACTCCGTACATATAAACAAATTAAAGTACCTACTGAAAACTACACCATTTCAAACGAGGAATTCGTGGATTGGGCAATTGAGCTTTTAACCCCACAAGAGCTACATGATGTCATTATGATGATTCGATATGCCAAAAATCGATCCACGAGCGTTCGGCCGTTTCTTGAAACGATCGCGGTTGGAATCGTAAATAAACAGTAATAAGACCGAGCATGGTGAATGCCCGGTCTTATTTTGTATCATATTAATAAGAAGACTTTTATCCCTTTAACACGTTGGTACAGTGGCATTTACAACCTTTTTCCTCCATGCTATACTCGCCTAGTTATTTGTAAATCAGGTTGGTAAAGGAGACACGGTTAATGAATCGAAAAAAGATATCTGGAGTCCCTCCGAAGGTAGAAGTATTTTTAGAATACATATATGTACTAATCGGATCAGCTATTGTGGCGATTGCCTTTAATTTATTTTTATTACCGAATCAAATCGCATCAGGTGGGGTAAGTGGGATATCCACCATTTTGTATTCTCTATTTGGGTTTGAACCAGCTATTGTTCAGTGGACTTTTAATATTCCTTTATTTATTGCTGGTGTTCTTTTACTAGGGAAGAATTTTGGTGTGAAAACGCTGGCTGGAACGATCTTTCTGCCATTGGTTGTGTTTTTTACGAATGATTACGAGCCTTGGACAAATGATCCCCTTCTCGGAGCCCTGTTTGGAGGAATTGGAGTAGGTCTTGGATTAGGAATCGTATTCCGCGGAAAGGCATCAACAGGTGGAACGGATCTGGCGGCTCAGATTATTAACAAATACACAGGTCTTACATTGGGGACATGCGTGGCCATTATCGATGGATTGATTGTTTTGTCTGCTGCGATTGTGTTTGACATTGAACGCGGCTTGTATGCATTAATTGCTTTGTATGTCACAACGAAAACGATTGACCTGGTGCAAATTGGTCTTGGTCGTTCAAAGATGGCGATGATTATAACGAATCAGCAGGAGGAAGTACGCGAATGCATTTTGAATAAAATTGACCGTGGTGTGACAAAACTATCAGCATATGGAGGCTATACTGATCATGAGCGGCCGATTCTTATGTGTGTGGTGGACCAAACAGAGTTCACGAAATTGAAACAACTAGTGAAAACCATTGACCCGTCTGCATTTGTTGTTGTTATGGATGCTTCCGAGGTGCTTGGAGAGGGTTTCAAACGCGCCTAGTCTTGGTATAATATTACCGACTATGTATTTTTTTCCTAAGGGGGGAGTTTGGATGAAAAAGAAGCTTCTTGCATTATTAATGGGAACATTATTTGTACTAGCTGCCTGTGGTGGCGGTGAGGAAGCAGCGGATGACAGCGCAACAGCTAGTGGCGGAGACGCGGAAAAGCTTTACGGGCAAAAATGCTCAAGCTGTCACGGTGGAAACCTTGAAGGTGGGGTAGGACCAAAGCTTGATGCGATCGGTGCTAGTTTATCAAAAGAAGATATTGAACATGTTATTGCAAATGGCCAGGGCGCTATGCCGAAGGGACTTCTTCAAGGCGAAGATGCTTCTACTGTTGCAGAATGGTTAGCTGGTAAGAAATAATGGTAGATGAAAAACGTCCTGGTGGGCGTTTTTTTTGTTTGGGTGCCCGCGGATAAAAACAAGAATCTCGCGGATAAAACTACAAAGCCCGCGGATAGTCGACCAAAACTCGCTGATAGCCCATCTCTATGTCTTCTCTCCATAACAGCGCACCATAAAAATACAAAATTCCACAGCAAATCCCCCTCATAAAATAAAGGGAATCCACCAATCATGTCGAATCATTTAGATGACTATTACCAACTCTCACCATAATATGACAATACTTGAAAAGAAAATGTAATATTTTTATACCGCTTTTTGTATTAGGATAGTGCTATAATGTTTCTTGTATGTGATTTGTGATGAATACTGTCTAATGTAGCGGTCAACTTTTGTCGAATTTCGACGATAATTCATTTGAGCATCATTCATGTAATGTAACCAACATCCAATGGCCAGTTGATAAATATGACAAAAACAATTTAGGTGATAGTTAAATGATAGAAATGAAAGAAGTGTATAAAAAGTATTCAAACGGTGTTACTGCCGCTAATGGTATAGATGTAAATATACAGCAAGGTGAGTTTGTTTATGTGGTTGGGCCGAGTGGTGCGGGGAAGTCCACTTTCATTAAGATGATGTACCGCGAGGAAAAACCCACAAAAGGTTCGATTACGATTAATGGAATCAATCTTGCCACACTAAGACCCTCAAAAGTTCCACTATTACGAAGAAATATTGGCGTGGTTTTCCAAGACTTTAAGTTACTTCCGACGTTAAATGTATATGAAAATGTTGCGTTTGCACTTGAAGTTATTGAAGAACAGCCGAAATATATAAAGAAGCGAGTAATGGAGACGTTAGATCTCGTTGGCTTAAAGCATAAAGCGAGAATGCTGCCAACCGAGCTTTCGGGTGGAGAGCAGCAGCGTGTGTCGATTGCCCGTTCGATTGTGAATGCACCCAAGCTTGTGATTGCCGATGAGCCAACAGGAAACCTTGACCCTGAGACTTCATGGGAAATTATGAACATCTTTGAAGAGATTAACACGAGAGGGACAACCATCGTGATGGCGACACATAATAAAGACATTGTTAACACCATTAAGCATCGCGTAATTGCGATTGAAAGTGGAAAAATTGTTCGAGACCAAATGCGAGGTGACTACGGCTATGAAAGCTAGAACGATCCGTCGTCACATGAAAGAAAGCGTCAAAAATCTTGGTCGTAACGGCTGGATGACATTTGCATCTGTTAGTGCCGTAACGGTTACATTGATTCTTGTTGGCGTGTTTTTAGTATTAATGATGAACTTGAATAAGGTAGCCGATTCGATTGAAGAAGACGTGGAAATCCGCGTTCATATAGATATAGCAGCAACGAAAGAAGACCAAGCTGCGCTTGAGGAGCAGATTAAGAGTCTCTCGAAAGTGGAAAGTGTCACCTTCTCTGCAAAAGAGACAGAGCTTGATAATTTGATTGCGAGTCTTGGGGAAGAAGGGGAAGTGTTTAACCTTTTTGAGCAAGACAATCCTTTAAATGATGTCTTTATCGTCAAGGCAAAGAATCCTACTGATACGATGAATGTGGCTAAACAAATTGATGAATTTGAATACACAACAAAGGTGAAATATGGACAAGGCTCTGTTGAAAAGCTATTTAGCTTTTTATCCGTCAGCCGCAATGTTGGTCTAGTACTAATCATTGGATTGCTTTTTACAGCGATGTTCCTTATTTCTAACACCATTAAAATTACCATTATTGCTCGTAGACGTGAAATTGAAATAATGCGCTTAGTGGGAGCGACGAACTCGTTTATTCGTTGGCCGTTTTTCTTAGAAGGACTTATGCTAGGAGTACTAGGTTCCATTATTCCAATTGCGTTAATTTCCGTGCTATATACAAAAGCATTTGAGTATATTGCACCACGATTAGAGGGCAATTTTATTCAAATATTAGATGTGAATCCATTTATATTCCAAGTGGCTGGAATCCTTGTGATCATGGGTGCCTTTATTGGAATTTGGGGAAGCTTGATGTCCGTACGTAAATTCTTAAAAATATAAGGAAAAGGAATGTGTGAGGTTCCTTTTCTACATAAAATAGCTAGATTTATAGACTAGAATCTATCTGTCTATCGAACGACTAACTTAGCATTTGGAAGGAGAAATCGGAGTGAAAAAACAGATAACATATGTCACACTTGCTGCTGCACTAAGCTTCGGAAGTGTTCTTGTGACCCCTGTAAAGGCGCAGACAATCGCAAACCTTCAGGAAGAAAAGAGCCAAATTCAAGACGAAAAATCAAAAATAGATTCACAGCTAGAGGATGCGGAACAAAAGCTATCTGAGAATCAAGCCCAGCAGGATAGTATTTCAGCTCAAATTAAAGAGATTGATATGAAGGTAACAGATACGGAAAATAAGATTGCTGAAAAAAATGTGGAAATTGAGAATACAAAGGCAGAAATTGAAACATTAAAAGCAGAAATTGTTGTTCTAGAAGAGCGTATTGCAAAGAGAAATGAATTGCTAAAGGATCGTGCTCGTAACTTCCAGGAAAACGGAAGTATGGTTAGTTATATCGATGTATTGATGGGAGCAAAGAGCTTTTCAGACTTTATCGATCGCATGAGTGCGGTAGCAACCATTGTAGAAGCCGACCAAGATATTTTAAGAGAGCATCAAGCAGATAAAGAAGAACTTGAAGCGAAGAAAAAAGAAGTAGAGGACAAGCTTGCTGGATTAGAAAAAATGCTTGCTGACCTTGAAGGAATGAAGCAAAGCCTGGAATCACAAAAGGCTGAAAAAGATAAGTTAATGGCTACTCTTCAACAAGAAGAGACCGAACTTCATAATCATCAAATGGCGCTAGCAGAAGAGCAATCGATTTTAGCAAATCAAGCCGCTGCGATGCAAAAAGCCATCCAAATGGAGCAAGAACGTCAGGCTAAAGCAGCAGCTGCCGCTGCGGCAGCGGCAGCTGCAGCCGCAACCAATTCGTCAGGTGGCGGTAGTACAGAAAGTAGCGGTGGAAGTACCGTTTCAGCTCCAGCTGTATCCGGTGGTTCTTTCACAAGACCATCAGCAGGTTACCTGTCTTCAGGATTTGGTGTTCGTTGGGGTAAATTGCATGCAGGGGTCGATCTTGCAGCAAAAGGAACAGTACCTGTTGTATCAGCAGCAGATGGGGTTGTTATTCGTTCGTACTACTCATCAAGTTACGGTAATGCGATCTTTATTGCACATTCCATTAACGGTCAAACGTATACAACGGTATATGCTCACTTAAGCAGCCGTGCCGTTGGCGAAGGACAAGTTGTGTCTAAAGGTCAGTTCATTGGAAACATGGGTAACACAGGTGATTCTTATGGACAGCATTTACATTTTGAGCTTCACCGCGGTGGATGGAACGCAGCTAAGTCTAATGCGATTAATCCTGTTGGAGTTGTTCCGCTATAAGAACTAAGTACAAATAATTTAAACATTATACGAAAAACACGCTTTCATATTGGAAGCGTGTTTTTCTTTTCTTATTAAAAAATGACATATATCACATTTTAGAAAATCTGTTCTTAATTTATACAAATAAAAAACATGGAATCTGCAAACCTCCATTATAAAGTGTGATTATGTTGAAAGAACATTTTAATGGAGGTTGAAAGTCATGCAGAGGGTATTAGCAATCGTAATTTTCTCCTTTTTCCTATTTAATAGTTCGCTAGCTTTTGCAGATGAAAGTCAAGGAGATAGCGATAATGACCATTCAAATGAAACGAGTGTTGATGAGGGGAGTAGTCATGCTAGTCATGAAGAAGAAACTCATGAAAATTTAAGTTCAGAGGCAAATCAACAAGAAGAGGGAAATGAAGTGGAAAATAATCATAGTTCCGAACACAGTGAACAAGGTGTGGAAGAAGATAGTCACAGTACAGATGAAGGTGACCATGGGGCCGAGGGAGGGCACGGATCGGAAGAAATTATTGAAAGTGCTCCGAACTATTTCGTATTATCCATATTTGGACTTATTAATCTCACATTTATTCTGATTGGTATATGGAATAAATTGAATAGAAGGAGAGGAAGCAAACATGTCACTTCCAAATAATCCAGTACCAAAAACTCCATTTAATTTATTATCTATACCAATTATAAAAAAATTTATGAAAAGTAAGTGGTATCCAGGTATTTTTCAATGGTTAGTATTAATCGTATTTTCTGTCATTGTATTTGAATTAGTTGCAGGAACTGTTAGCCCGCATGGTAACTTTGGTACAACCATGACTTGGGTTCTCTGGTGGCCGTTAATTCCTATTCTTTTTATTGCTACAGGGAGATTTTGGTGTGCTATATGCCCATTCGGTAAAGTTAGTGATATTATAAGAAAACTAGTCGGTAGCGAGCGGCCAATGCCCAAATTTTTAAGAAAGTATGGTATCTGGCTAATCGATTTATTCTTTATTGCGATCACTTATAGTGATCATGTCTGGGGGATTGTAGAGTCTCCAAGAGGTTCAGGTTATCTGCTACTTTTGTTAGTCACAATGGTTGTCGCGACATCAGTGTTTTATGAACGAAGAACTTTTTGTAAGACGCTTTGTTTTCTTGGAGGACTAGCAGGAAACTATTCAAGATCAGGAGCGCTAGAACTAAGAGGTACACCAGATATATGTAAGTCTTGTAAAACACAAGCGTGCTTTAAGGGGAGCGATAAAGCGGAAGGATGTCCGATGTTCCAATTTCCTCGGACAATGGAATCGAGTGCAGAGTGTAATATTTGTGGGAATTGTGTAAAGAACTGTCCAAATGATTCTATTCGATTATCAATGAGAGTACCTACACAAGAGTTATGGGGACTGAAAAACCCGAAACTAGAGCATGCATCATTGGCAGCCGTTATTATGGGGATTGTTTTTGTACAAAATATCACTATGTTAGAAATTTGGGGAGATATTTTAGCATTCATAAGTTCTTTTACTGGAACGACAAATTACCAAGTGAACTTTACCATTGCTTTCATATTCTCTATGGCATTACCCATTTTATTATTATTAGGTGCAGCAAAATTAGCCATGGTTTTAGGTATGCCAAACACAGTAAAGAAAAATTTCACTCTTTTCGGTTATGCGTTTATTCCTTTAGATTTAGCTGGACACCTAGGTCATAACCTATTCCACATCATTACTGAAGGGAAAGCAATCTGGTACAATTCCTTGACCTTATTTGGAAGTGAAGTGACTGCCGGTGATCTTAGCCTAGCACCAACCTCAACGGTCCAACTTCTTCAATATGTAATCATAGGGATTGGGTTTGTTGGTTCAACTTATACTGCTTATAAAATGGGTAAAAAAGCAACATTTAAATCCATGCTACCCTACTATGCTTTAACGTTACTGTTAGGGATTATCAATATCTACTTGTTCTCTCTTCCGATGAGTCATAGAGTATAACAAATAAAGCAGGGCCGGTATCATAGCCGGTCCTTATTTGTATGGTTTTACTAATTTTTATTAATGTATGATGGATTTCGTGTAGGTAAGAGAATAATAGGCGGAGAATTTCCGGCTAATGTATAAATAGAGAGCTTAAGAAGTAGAAATAAGCGGAGGAATTCCGGTTAACTGCTCTAAATAAGCCAAAATTCAAGGATTTGGATCACATTAGCGGAAAAACTCCGCTTATTCTTAAGGAAATATGGGTATTTCCCAATTTAAACG